>JAAXHY010000209.1 GCA_012270665.1 Dehalococcoidia bacterium | reverse complement strand
GATGAGGTGAACACGAGTCGCGCGCCGGGATTCGTCCGCTCCATCGCGGATATGATGTTCTGGGTACCGCCGACGTTCACCTTGAACGTGACGTCCCTGCTGCGCTCGCTGTTTGGAGGCAGAATGGCGGCCAGATGCAGCACGGCGTCCACTCCCTCCACCGCCTTGTTCACTCCGTCGGCGTCGGTGATGTCGCCCCGCGCTATCTGGATGCCCTCCCCGTCTTCCAGGCCGGAGAAGTCCATCATGGGCAGGTCGAATACGCGAACCTCTCTGCCCGCCTCGGCGAACATCTCGACGAGTTGGCGACCGACGCTACCCGCGCCGCCGGTAATCAGTACGGGTCCGCTCATGTGAGTGTCGTTCCCTTCATTCCGGCCTTCTCGATGACCTGCTGCGCGCTCGCTATGAGCTTGGTTAGCTGCGGGCCGAAGTCATCCCAGTTGCCCTGCTCCTTCAGGCTGAGCAGCGCATCGGCGTCGCGCATGGCCGCGCGTGTCGGAGGAATCGAGGGCATCGTCTTGAAGAAGAAGGTGCCGCTGACCTCATCGAACTTTTCGACTATCTCGACTACGGAGGTTTCCCAGTCCGAGTCCTGCGCTCCGAGGCCGTCCGCTATCCGCTCGCAGGTCGTTATGCTCTGGTCGAGCATCTCCTGTCCTGACTGTGGCATTTGCAATCTCCTTGAGTGTGTTTGTAGCCATATTTTGACGCCGAATCAGGCGCGCGTCAATCCTGGAGCGGCGCGTTCCATGTCGGGATCGTCGCCTCCGAATCTTCGGATGAGGACGATGAGCGCGTACACGACCGGCGTGTCCAGAGCGGCGAGACAGACCTTGACGAGGTACTGACCGACCAGCATGGTCGCCAGCACGCTGCCCGGCACTGTCCCGGCGAACGCTATCGTGATGAACAGAACGGTATCTATGCCCTGGGACATCATGGTGGAGGCGTTGTTCCTGAACCAGAGGTGGCGTCCGTCGGTCCTTTCCTTCCAGAAGTGGAAGGCGAACACGTCGAAGTTCTGGCTGACGAGATAGGCGATCATGGACGCCGCGACGATGCGAGGCACGCTGCCGAGGATGAAGTCGTAGTGGTCCTGGCCGCCGTCCGCGATCCAGAAGTCTGCGCCCGGCAGTATCTTCCCGAGATATATCATCGTCAGCATGAGGACGCTGCACCCGAAGCCGAGCCAGACTATGCGGGTGGTGGTCCTGCGCCCATAGAGTTCAGCAATGGTGTCCGTAATCAGGAAGGTTATAGGGTATGTGAACGCGCTCACTGGCAAAACCCAGACGTTATCTATAAGCCAGCCGTCGGGAATTATGGGAACGCTGAAAGAGAAGAGCTTTATAGCGATGATATTGGCTACGACCAGCGTCGTTATGAATGCCATGGCCAGGGCGGTGAGAATCACTTTGAGGCTCCTTGCGAAATGGCAGAAGGCGCGGATGCGACTGATGCGAACGGATAAATCATAGCGGGGGCGTCCATTACATAGGAAGCGCCCCCGCTACTATTACCGGATTATTCGCGCGAGTCTAGTCGTCGTCTGCCGGAACGAGTTCTTCGATCTCCTCCAGGATGGAGTAGCCGTTGAGCTCGTCCTCGTAGTGATGCTTGACCTTCTCGATGTCCACCTCGTCGTTGCGGGCGAAGCCCTTGCCGTCGTGGCGGTCATACGGGAACGGCATGAAGCGCTCGAAGTTCTCCATGAAGCGCTGGCGACTGGGCCTGCGGTCGTAGGGGAACTTGTGGTTGTCTTCCGGCTCCGGCTCCACGTCCACCAGCTCGTAGTTGCGGCTTCCGAGTCCTATCTCGTGTCCGGTGTTGATCGAGGTGACCTCGCTCTGGGAGTGGAAAGTCGCGGCTGCGGCCTCGAACTTGCGGTCGCCCGGATGGTGCGCTTCCATCAGTTCGGCGGCTGATCCCGGCATACCGGCGGAACGCTTGGCGGCGTCAACGCAGGCCATGTCAATCGCCACCGCGTCGGTGGAGGCGAAGACGCCCAAGTGAGGCACGATGGGGATGTCGGCGTGGTTGGCGCAGTCGCAGCGCGGCGAAACGTCTATCGCCATGTTGATGTAGCCGACCTTGCCCCTCAGCGCCTTCTCGACGCCGAGGCAGGCGTCCGCTATGGCGATGTCCACCGCGTCGAAGTTGATGGGCGGAATCTCCAGGATGCCCCTGCTGCCCATGACGCCGAAGCATCCCAGGCAGGTGGCGCACTTCTCGCGCTCCCACTCTATCTCGTCGTCTTCGTTGATGTGCCACAGGTTGTATGGGCAGCAGTCTTCCAGAATCTCCCAGTCCGGCGTGTTCGCCTTGCCCTTGAAGGCTTCGGGATGGAAGGTAGCGGCGGCTCCGAGTCCGTACTTGGGGTGTCCGCCCATGTGGACGTTGAGCTTGCCGCGCTTGGACTGGGCGCCGATGCCCAGATTCTTCAGCGCGCCGCCGATGACGCCCATCGAGTGCCCCTTGAAGTGGGTCAGCGCGATAAGCACGTCCGCCGCGGCGATTGCCTCGGCTACATACGCCTCTTTCAGCAGGTAGCCCTCTGGGATGTCCACCCTGAAGTCGGCGGTGCCCAGCCAGCCGTCCGCGCACACGAATGGGCAACCCAGCGTCGCGGAACTGTAGCCGTTGCGCTCGGCGGTCAGCAGGATGTCGAGTTGGCTGGAGCGCGAGCCGTATGGCGAGTATGTGGAGGTCGTGGTGTCGCATACGAATGGCCTGCCGCCCAGTTCCTTGATGCGGTCGGCCAGCGCGCGCGCATAGACAGGGCGAAGGTACGCCGAGTTGTTCCACTCGCCGCAGTGTATCTTGATCGCCACAACGTCGTTGGGTTTGATCATCTCGTCCAGCTTGGCGGCGTTGAAGACTGTTACCATCTTCGCTACCAGGCTGGTTTCCGTGGACTCCGAATGAGCGTCCATCCAATAGACTTTGGAATCGGACATTTTCTCCCTCCCTGAGTTTTATTTGCCCTTGCTATATAGAGTATTGGTTTGTCAGGTGAGATTAACGCAACGCTTGTAGCTTGTCAATGCGATCACTAGATTATGCTAGAGCGCCTTCGGTTATTCAGAAAGGGATACACGGAGATCAGATAGCAGGGGTCAGACTTGTGGCGGCCTACACCCATGAACTTGGTATTGTGGTGGGACAAAAGGGGGGAGCGCTCGTCGAAGCGAGAGTCCGAACTGAGCATGGCGAGCAAGTTGCTGGACAGAGTGGTTGTGCCAGACAGGGTTGTAACCGGAGACGCGCTTTACTGCAACAGGAACCTGTGCCAGCAGGTGATGGAGGCGGGGGGAGATTACCTGATGGCAGTGAAGGTGAACCAAAAGAGCCTGTATGAGGATGTAGAGTTGTGTTTTGTGAGGGGCCATTGTCTGGGAAGTACGCCTATGCTGAGACAGAGGGCAGGCATGGAGACCGTTAGGAACATCGCAGGCTGTGGGCTACGGATATGCTGAGGACATATCTTGACTGGCCCGGACAGTGCCGGGTGGTGGAGATAGAGAGTTGGCGCGCGGTGAAGAGTAAACAGAGCCGCCAGGTACGCTATGCCATAACCAGTCTTGGACCTCACACACCCGCCGCAAGCCTTCTGAGCTTGGTCAGAGGTCATTGGGGAATA
>JAAXHY010000427.1 GCA_012270665.1 Dehalococcoidia bacterium | reverse complement strand
AGACACAACTCCCACCAGGTGCGACCTCCTCTTGATCTGGACTCGATGCGGGAGGCCGCCTCGCTGATGGTGGGCGTCCACGATTTCGCTAACTTCGGCGGACCGCTGGAGCGCTCCGAAGCCAGTACGACGCGCCGGATTTACGGGATAGACCTGAGGCCCGACGGGGCTTTCATACAGGTGGAGATCGAGGGAAACGCCTTCCTGCCAAGGCAGGTGAGGCGGATGGCGGGGGCGCTCACCGACGTGGGCGCCGGAAGATTGGAATTAGAGGATGTCAGAAAACAGATTTCGAGAGCGGAGGACGCTCCGGTAGCGCGCTCCCTGCCGCCGCGGGGTTTGTGTTTAGTAAGCGTGAAGTACGCGGATTTTCCTCCGCGACATGAGGAATAGATCAAAATGGTTACAAGTTCGAAGCCATACGAAACCAAGTCGTCCGACCTGAACCCGAAGTGGCACGTCGTGGACGCCGAGGGACAGACGCTCGGAAGGCTCGCGTCGCAGATAGCGGCGGTCCTGAACGGCAAGCACAATCCGCTGTACGTGCCGCACCTGCTAACCGGCGACTATGTCATCGTGACCAACGCCGACAAGATACGGGTAACCGGAAACAAGATGAGCCAGAAGATGTACTACCGGCACAGCGGCTACCATGGCGGCCTTACCGAGCGCACCATGGAGCAGATGATGGAGAGGCGCCCGGATCGGGTAATCCGCCAGGCGGTGAAGGGTATGCTGCCCAAGAACTCGCTGGGCAGGAAGATGTTGAAGAGACTGAAGATTTACACCGGGACGAGCCATCCACACGAGGCTCAGGTGTCGGCTCAGAAGGGGGCGTAAATGGTTCAGCAGAGCCAGCAGCACTACTACTACGCGATTGGAAAGCGAAAGACCTCGGTCGCCCAAGTTCGGCTCTATACTGACTCGGGCGCGAACCAGGTGAACGGCAAGCCCTTGGAAGAGGTGTTCCCCTGGGACTCGTGGCAGCAGCTTATTGACCAGCCCATGGACGTGACGGGAACGCACGGCCAGTTCCGCATCGTGGCCAAGATACGCGGCGGGGGCGTCGTGAGCCAGGCCGGAGCCTTGCGTCATGGGATCGCCCGGGCGCTCCAGGTCGCCGATCCGTCTCTGAGGTCGCCGCTCAAGAGGGCGGGTCTGCTTACCCGCGACGCCCGCGAGAAGGAGCGCAAGAAGTACGGCCTCGCCCGCGCGCGCAAGGCGAAGCAGTGGACGAAGCGCTAATCCACTCTTGGGTGTGGGAGTTGCCCCCAAGCGGGCAACTTGCCCCGCGCCGTCTCGGAGCAACGTAGGTCAGACATAAAATCCTTAGTCATCGTCCGAGCCGGGCGGCGGTTCGTCGAACGGCTCGTTTCGTTTCCGGGCGTCTTCCCATCTGCTGTACCACGCCTGCCACTTGGCGCGCTCTGTCGCTTGGCCTTCGGCACGCGCTTTCTCCCTGCGCTTCTCCAGCCAATCGTTCACCGCGTCTCTGGTTGCCATCATGGCGTCCCATACCTCCATCAACACTATCGTGCTTATCACCGCCTTTGCGCCGTCGCGTTCCAGTTCGCTCAGGCTGGCCGCCGCGATGTCGAGAACCTTCCCCTCGCCCACCGCCGACCACAATGCCTGCCAGAACGAGGTGGACTCAGCCTCGAATCGCTCCATGAGCGCGAGGTAGAATCGTCGTACTATCAAGCCAAGTGTCTGCAGCGTGAACAGGAGTGCATAGAAAGGCCGCGCTTCCCTGCGCACCGTCAGCGCAGACTCGCGCCTATTCTCTATGGGCCGATTCTCGTTATCCATACCTAACTTCAATGTATTCTAATTTCCATCTGGAGGCAAGAAAACAAGTGAAGTTGTCAGGCGCTATCTGGTGTGCCCCGGTGTGTCTCAGCTACGAGCGCGCGGCTGTTTCCCATCAGGTCGGGGCGGGTACTCACTGATGCGACGTTGGACATGGTTCGGCGCGCGATTTCCATGGCCGCGTCCATCTGTTCAGGCATCAGTTCCACTGTCAACACGCCGCCCGGGGCGAGTCTTTCGCTTGCCTGAGCCGTCAGCCTGCGGAAGTGGTCCAGGCCGTCAACGCCGCCGTCCAGCGCGACTGCCGGCTCGCTGCGCACCTCGACCGTGAGGAATGGGAGTATCCCGCTGGGTATATAGGGCGGGTTGGATACGATTAGGTCAACCGGCGCGGCTATCGCCGTCAGCAGGTCACCCTGGACCAACTCCACGCCGCTTACGGACAGCCTGTCCCTGTTCCGTGTCGCAACGGTTAGGGCGGACGGGCTGATTTCTACTCCGATAACTCTGGCGTCATCTGCGCGCGCCGCCACCGCCAGGGCCACCGCGCCCGATCCCGTCCCGACATCCACGACCGTCGCCGGCCCATGTCCCTCGCGCCTGTTTGCGAGATACTCCAGCGCCAACTCGACAAGAAGTTCAGTCTCCTGGCGGGGTATCAGCACACTCTCGTCCACTTCGAGATCGAGGCCGTAGAACTCGCGCCGGCCGACGATGTAGGCCAGCGGCTCGCCGCCCAGCCTCCGCGCGATAAGCGCGTCCAGTCTGCGGTTCTGGGTATCGGTAAGATGGGCTTCTCCGCCGTAAACCAGGGAGAGGAAGTCCGATCTGGCTACTCCGAGGACGTGCCTGAGCAGGACATCGGCCTCGATCTCCCACTCGGATATGCCGCGCTCGCTCAGTTCGGCGCGGACGCTTTCCAGGCTTTGGCGGAGGGTGCGGCGACGCTCTGGTTGGCTCTCGCTCATCAGACTGGGGTCTGGCAGACGGTATAAGCCCGTTAAGCCTGGACGTTGGCGAGTTTCTGCGTCTGTTCCTCTTCCAGAAGCGCCTCGATTATCCCGTCTATGTCGCCGTCGAGCGACTGGGCGAGGCTGTGTACCGTCAGGCCAATACGGTGATCGGTAATCCTGCTCTGGGGGAAGTTGTAGGTCCTGACTCGCTCCGACCTGTCGCCGCTGCCGACCTGGGACCTGCGGGCGTCGGAGCGTTCTCGCTGCTGCCGCTCCATTTCCTGGGCCAGAATCCGGGAGCGCAGGACGGACATCGCCTTCTCCTTGTTCTTGAGTTGGCTGCGCTCATCCTGGCAGATCGCGACTATGCCGGTCGGCTTGTGGGTGATTCGGATGGCGGTGGCGACCTTCTGGACGTTCTGGCCGCCGTGTCCAGATGCGTGGAACACGTCTATTTGCAGATCGTCGTTGCTAACTTCGACATCAACCTCTTCCGCCTCGGGCAGGACCGCGACGGTTGCCGCTGAGGTGTGAATCCGCCCGCTCGACTCGGTTACCGGCACGCGCTGCACCCTGTGAACGCCGCTCTCATGCTTCAGTCGCGAGTAGGCGCCCCTGCCCTTCACCTCGAAGACTATCTCCTTCACCGAGCCGATTCCGGTCTCGTTGAGATCAATGACCTCCGTCTTCCAGCTCCTGCGCTGGGCGTACCTGCTGTACATCCTGTACAGGTCGGCGGCGAACAGTCCGGCCTCGTCTCCACCAGTCCCGGCGCGTATCTCCACTATCACGTTCTTTTCATCATTCGGATCTCTTGGGATAAGCGCGAGCTTGAGAGCCTGTTCGGTGTCCTCCCGGCGCGTCTCCAGTTCGGAGAGTTCTTCCCGCGCGAGTTCCATCAATTCAGGCTCCGACTCTTCCCTCAACAGCATTTCGAGGTCGTTCGCCTCGGACTCGATAGCGCGCAGTTCGCGGGATAGTTCCACCACATCCCGAAGCTGCGCCTGTTCCTTGGCCAGTTCCTGTATGCGGCTGTAGTCCGCCGCTATCTCCGGGTCGGCCATCAGGCGGTCCAGCTCTTCGGACCGATCTTCCACCGCTCTCATTCGCTCAAGCATGATTGCACTGTCTCCATAGTCAGAAATGGTACAGCACAGAGTAGTCTCGATTCAAAGCCCCGCCCAAATTCCCAATTCTCCGACTGCCGTGATAGACTTCCCCCGAAATCAACCCTAAAGAGGTGAACGATGAGTCGAATCAATAGAGCTATCGAGCTTCTGGAACAGGATCAGCCGATCTACTACACCGGTGGGCACACGGGAGCCAATCTGAGCTACGAAGGCGGCAAGGAGATGGCCTCCACCTACGCCGACTATATCAATGTCGGCATGGAGCACGGTTCCTTCGATATGCGGGGGCTCGATGATTTCATGCGCGGCCTTGTGGACGGCGGCCCTACGAACAGCGGCCATCGCACGCCCGCGGTCGTCGTGGAGGTGCCGGTGGACGGCGCGAGCGGAGACGTCATTCGCGCGAACGCATGGCAGTTCAGGCAGATACTCGCTCGCGGCGTTCACGGCATCCTGCTCTGCCACGCGGAGACGCCGGACGCGGTGAAGGCGTTCGTGGAGTCCTGTCGCTACCCATTCCAGACAATCGGAGTAGGCAAGGGGCTGGACGTGGGCAGGCGCGGCTCGGCGGGGCAGGGCTCGGCGGCCCCCATATGGGGCGTGTCGGTGGACGAATACCTGGATAAGGCCGACCCGTGGCCGCTGAACCCGAACGGCGAGCTTATGCTCGGCCTGAAGATCGAGAACACACGCGCGCTGGTCAACGCTGAGGTCACGACCCAGGTTCCGGGCATAGCCTTCACCGAGTGGGGCCCTGGCGACATGAGCATGTCCATGGGCTACAAGAACGCTCCGGGCGAACCCTGGCCCGATGAACTCTGGGAAGCCAGAGAGCGTATTCGCAAGGCGTGCAAGAACGCCGGCATCGCCTTCCTCGAAGGCGCGACGCCCGACACTGTGGCGGCGAAGATAGACGAGGGCGTCAGGGTCGTGTCGTCAGGCGGCCCGCTGGGCGAGGCCACCGCCAAGGCAGGCCGCGCCCACAGCGGACGCGCGATGCCTGTATAGCCAGGCGCCGACTTTTAGCCCACGTTTGGACACAAACTTTCCGGCGTGGGCTAAAATCTATTCATGCCTGTTGTCCCCTGCCGATCAACTCGCTGGGAATTATCACTCAGCGCTCGCATGGTCAACTTGCATGGGTTGTTCCCGACTGACTATCATAGAACCATGAAGATTACATTCACTCTGGCAGACCTAAAATCGGATCCTCGCTTGGTTCTGGAATATGTTCAGCGGGAGGGGAAGGCCGCGAACATTGCCTGCGATGGGAAAATCGTCGCGGAGCTCCGGCCGCTCAAGCCCAGGAAGTACACCATGGAACGCCGTATGAAAGAATTGCGGCATCGAGGCATTCTGAGGAGTTCGGGCGAACCGAAGCGTCCTATTGAGCCCGGGGAACCCTCTCCCGGCGCGTTGGCGCGATTTCTTGCTGAACGTGAGGCCGCTTACTTAGAGTGAGCCAGGCATACGTAGATACATCCGCTATCCTGTCCGTTGAATTCAGAGAACCGGGATGGGAGACAGTAGCCGAGCGTATGAGGGGCTTTTCATACATGGTCTCTTCTAATCTGCTGGAGGCTGAAGTAAGAGCCGCGTTTGTAAGAGATGGGCGAGCATTCAATTCTAGGGTCTTATCCAACATCGAGTGGGTGACCTTTGACCGTCCGCTCAGCGATGAGTTCGAGAGAGCGCTGGAGGTCGGCTATCTGCGGGGCGCGGACCTTTGGCATATCGCTACTGCCCTTTATGTATCCAGGGAAGAGCCGTCAGAATTCACCTTTCTGACTCTTGACCGCCGCCAAGCCGAAGTCGCAGGAGCATTAGGGTTTCAGAACTAGGGCACGTGCGGCGCGTACTCATCCCCTACGTGGCCGGCTTCTACCAGCGCGTCGTATTCGGCGTCGGACAGCTTTAGCAGCGTCTTGTAAACGTATTCGTTGTCCTGGCCCAGAGTGACCGGGCCGCGCCGGATTCTCACGTCGCTCCCAGACATCCTGAAGGGCGCGCGGGGATACATATGTGTACCGACGTCGGACTGGAAAGCCTCCTCGAACATGGCCCTGGCGAGAAGGTGCGGGTCTTCGGCGGCGTCTCTCTGGTCGAGGATCGCGCCGGCCGCCACTCCGTAGGACTGGAGGAGGGACATCGCATCCCTGTGATCGTGGTCGCGCGTCCAGTCGGAGATGCGCTCGTCCAGAGCGTCGTGATTCTCTCGCCTGGACTCGTGTGTGGCGAACTGAGGCTCCCGCGCCCACTCAGGGCTGCCGATTGCCTCCCGGAACAGTTCCCAGTCCCTATCGTCGAAGATGGTGATGGCTATCCAGCGATCATTACCCTCGCACGGATAGACGCCCTGAAGCGCGGTGGGATGCCTGTTGCCCAGCGTCGCCTGGCTGCGACCGTTCATCGAGTAGTCCATGAACGCCTGGCCCAGAAACGGCACGGCATTCTCGGCCTGCGAAAGCTCCATAAGCTGACCCTCTCCGGTGCGGCGGCGATGGTTCAGGGCGCAGGCGACCGCGAACGCTCCGCCCGCTCCGGCGGCGGCGTCCGCCATATAGACCTGCGTGTTGGCGGAAGGGTCGAGGTCCGTGTAGCCCCTGAGCAGGCTGTGTCCAATGACGCCCTCGATGTGGATACCAAGCGAGCGGTGATTCTGGTATGGCCCTGTGTTGCCGTATGCGGGCATTCGCAGCATGATGAAGCCGGGGTTTATCTCCTTGAGTTCATCGTAGGAGATGCCCAACTTCTGCATCGTCTCGGTGGGATTGTTCTCCACCAGAACGTCGCTGATGGCGACGAGTCGGTTGAATATCTCCTTGCCCTCGGGCCTGAGCAGGTCGACGGTCATGCTGAGCTTGTTGCGCGCGTGCGCGTTGAACAGCGGGTAGCGGTTCCAGGGCCTCTTGCCGCCCTCTCGGTTGGGCATACCGCCTATGAACGGGGGCAGGTTCTTGATGACGAACTCCGGCGGACGCGCCGAAGATCCGCGGGTCGGTGGACCGAATATCTGTATGGTCTCGACGCGAATGACCTCCGCTCCCAGGTCGGCGAGCAGCGTCGCGCAGTACGGCCCGGCCCACACGACGGTCATATCGAGCACGCGGATTCCTTCGAGCGGCAGTCGGTTGCTCACACTATCCCTCCATCTCTGAGCGAGCCTATTTCGGACTCCGAAAGTCCCAGTTCGGCGAGTATCTCGTCGGTGTGCTGACCTAGCAGGGGCGCGGGTCGCCTGATTGCCCAGGGCGTCGCCCCCATGATGAACGGTCTGCCCGGGTATCTGAGCGTTCCCGCTTCGGGATGTTCAGCTTCGGCGAAGGCATCCCGTTCGTGGAACACCGGGTCGTGGTGAAGGTCTTCCATGGTATTCAGCGGGCCGCTGAGGACGCGGGACTTCTGCGCCACTTCCCAGATCTCGGCCTTGTTCCGCTCCAGAAGCCAGGGGTAGAACACCGCGTCGAACAGCCCATGCATATCCTCGTCTGCCTGCGCTTCGGGAGTCAGCCACTCCTCGCCTGAGAGCTCCTCCGGGTGTCCGAGCATATCCAGGACACGGCGGAAGTAGTTGCCGCCTCCGGTGAACTGGAAGAAGCCGTCCGCGCACGGATAGACCCCCGACGGGTATCCGCCCGACCCGGACGCCTCTCCCAGGGGAGTGCGCTCGCTGATCTCGCCGTTGTACTGGTAGGCCAGAATCATACTCATGCGGCGGTCTATGGAGCCTGCCTGCGTCTCCATGATGGAGACGTCAACGCGCTGGCCGCTCCCATGATCCCTGGCGGCGAAAATGGCCCCCAGCGTGGCGTAGGCCGCGACCATCCCGGCCTGGTATAGAGCGACCGTTCCGCCCAGCTTTATAGGTTCCTTCTCGCTGACGCCGGTGGAGTAGAGTTCGCCGCCCATTCCGTAGAAGATGATCCCCGAGCCGCGCCAATCCCTATACGGGCCGGTCTGTCCGAAGT
>JAAXHY010000016.1 GCA_012270665.1 Dehalococcoidia bacterium | reverse complement strand
CCCCGGCGCATCGCTCCGAACGCGCCGGGGTCAAGCTCGGTCAGGTTTAGGCTATTGGCCCTTGATGTATTCCAGGTTGTTGATGGGCGAGTAGCGGTTGAGGGGCCACTCCTGCACCGTCTCCGCTCTGAACGTGAACAGCCCTGGGACAGAAGCTATGGCTGTCAGGTACATCTGCTCGTGCGCGTAGTCAATGATCTCTTCGTTGATCATGGCGACTTCCGTAGGATCTTCGGAAGCCTGCGCCTTGAAGTACAGATCATAGAGCTGAGGATCTTCCAGACCGGGGTTGGCGCCCGACTCGACCTGCGTCCACAGCGGCGCGCGCGGCAGGTCCATCGGATCGTCCGCGCCAGGATTCACGAACAGCCAGGGGTAGTTGAGAGTTCTCTCTACCAGTCTGGGCCTATGAGCGGTGTAAGCCATGTTGAACACTTCGGGCTCCAGGCCGATGTTGCGCCACATCTCTGCCACTGCTTCACCTATTTCAGGGACGACCACGCTGTCTGGAGGAATGTAGAACGGGAAGCTGAAGCCTTCCTCGACTCCTATCTCTGCCAGCATCGCCTTGGCCATGTCGGGATCGAATTCAATCCTCCATCGCTCGTTCCAGCCGTCCAGGCTCGGACGTGGAGCGTACATTGCGTAGTTGGGTTCACCGAGACCACCGAGCATTACGTCATTGATAGCCTCGCGGTCAATCGCCATGGCCAATGCCCTGCGGAACTTCCGTGCATTCTCGATGCTAGTGGGGTCGCTTGGGTCGCCTATCCATGGATGATCTGCGCCCGGCGTGAATCCATCTCTGTCAACCGGGTCTCCGCTCACCGGCGATTCGGAGTGGTAGTAGTTCCCGGCGAACCAGATGCCGTGTCCCAAAGACCCGCCGTGCGGCAGGGTCGAAGCGCCGTAGTTCTCGAGGAGGTCGGCGATGTCCTTGACCGGAATCTGCGCGATGTCCGCTTCGCCCGTGCGCATCATCGAGACACGCGTGGCGTTCTCTGGCACCTCGAGCACTCTGAGCTTGGAGTAGTAAGGAGTTACACGCCAGTGTCCCTGCACGGCCTCGGCGTCAATCTTGTCGCCCTCGATCCACTCCGTCACTTCGTAAGGTCCTGTTGCTACGAGAGTATTGGCCGCCTCGTCGGGACCCTTGTCGTCGTAAACCTTTTTGCTGAAGATCACCAGAGGGCTTCGAGCGATGTAGTCCGTCCACACCGCCTGGAATTCCTGTACCACAAGCCTGACTGTCTGATCGTCTATGGCCTCGGCGTTCTTGTAAACGACCGAGATCTCTCCGGCGTCGTCCCACCTGCTTTCGGGGTTCGTCGTCACGTTGGCGTCGTTGTAGCTGTACACTACATCGTCCGCGGTCATCTTGCCCCAGCCCTGGTGGAATTCCACGTCGTCCCTGAGGTTGACGATCACTTCGCTCTGGTCTTCAGCCATCTCCCAACCGGTAGATAGCATCGGCTGGGTGGGCTTGTAGTCTTCATCTACTGTGCCCAGCCTCTCCGCGATGCCATACCCGAACAGGAACGTACTGGAGGGCCAGGGCAGTTTCCCGTTCCTGAAGACCGGCGCGCCCGTAGCTTTCAACACCACCGTCAGTGTATCGCTCTTTTCTATCGTATCCGGAGCGGGCTGCGCGGGAGCGGGAGCCGCAGTTGGAGCGGGGGCTGGCTGTGCGGGAGCGGGCACTGCCGCTGTGGGGGCCGCTGGCGCAGGGGCTGCCTGCGCAGGTTCTTCGTCGGATGCGCACGCGCTAAACACGACCGAAATCATGAGTATGGCGACGATGAACAGTGAAATCTTTGGTAGGCGCGACAACTTAGATCTGGGTTTGCGAGAAGTAAACAACGAATTCCCCTCCATCGTCCGAGAATAGAGCACATCCGAGCAGTCGCTAAACCTGATGCTTACTCCGCAAGCGACTCACCTAGACGACCATAGCTCCGCCCAAGAGACTGCGACCGAACTTAACTGTGCGGTGCGCTTCCTTGTTCGACAATAACGGCATACTATGTTAAGAAACCGCACCTGTCAACGCTTTCAGGAATCTAAAATTAGTAGTTGAGATTCCACGACGGTTCGCAATCCTAATCCAGCAGAAAGTCCTTCACAAGCCTCACGAACTCGTCCGAACGCTCTATCTCCGGCCTGTGTCCGCAGTCATCTATGATGTCGAGGCGCGAGCCTGGAATTGACTCGTGATACACTTGGCTCGCACTCAGAGGCACTATGGGATTTTCTCTTCCCCAAATGATCTGTGTCGGCAACCTCTTCAGCCTGCTCAGCAGGTTGGGCAGCGCGCGATAGTACATGTAGGGTCGCCACGCCAGTCGGCAGGACTGTTCCCGCGCAACCTCCCAGTACTCCGCCTGTTCGGGAGTCGGCTCCTCCGGGCAAATCTTTTCGAACTCAGGTGTATTTTCCGGGTCGAGGAAGCCCTCAGTCAGGAATTCCTTGGCCACTACCAGGAACATATCTAAGATCTCGCCTGAAGGCGGCTTTATCCCCATCGGGTTGACTAACACGAGCTTGTTGAAGCGATCCGGGTGCATCGTTGCCATCTCCGCCGCAAGCCATCCACCAAAAGAAAAGCCCAGCAGGTCCGGCTTCTCGAAACCCATGTCGTCTAGCGCCTCTAGGTACCACCCCGCCATGTCGCGCATATTCATAATCCACTCGAGATACGGAGAATCCCTGTATCCTGGGTGGGCGGGCGCGGTGATCGAGAAATCCCGCGCGAGCGACTCGTGAAAATTCATCCATCCGGGAGGCCCCATCTCGTCGTGCAGTACGACCAGGGGACGTCCGCCGCCGCCCTTGACGACCCGCACCGTCGTTCCCGCCGCTTCAACTGTTTCTTCCGTCCATGTCTGGGTGGCCGTTGTCACGTCTCGTTCCTCCGATTACTATGAAAAGAGTTCTTAGTAGTCATACGCAAGTGGCTGCCTCTTTGTCTGGTGAAGCGGGCATGATCCCCCTCCTCTAAACTATTCTGCCGCGCATTATAGTACACTCTACACGCCGAATGTGGACTAGGGACAGCAGGAGACGAACTTACTATGGGCGACGTTGGAATAATGGGACTCAGGCCGCCGGGAAGCGACTGGAACTATACGAAGGAACTGGCCAGACTCGCCGACGAACTCGGATACAGCTGCATTACGATGGGAGAGTCGTGGGCTGAAGACGCTTTTACCTCTCTCGCACAGCTTGGCGCGGTCACCTCCCGCATTAGGATAGGCACCAGCATCGTCCCGATCTACGCGCGCACTCCCTCCAACCTCGCTATGACCGCCCTCAACATGGACGTGATGACAGAGGGACGTTTCTTCCTCGGTCTGGGGGCCAGCGGCAAGCTCGTCATCGAGGACTTCCACGGTGAGGAATTCAGAAAGCCGCTTACCCGTATGCGCGAGTACATCTCCATACTCCGCAAGGCAATGCGAGGCGAGCGTCTCGATCACGACGGCGAATTCTTCCAGACTCAGCGGTTCAGAATCCGGTTCAAGTCATACAGGGACAACCTGCCCATCTACATCGCCTCTCTCAGCCCTCCCAGCCTCCGGTTGACGGGCGAGTTGGCCGACGGCTGGCTGCCCATCTTCCTCGCGCCTAACCGAATGGGCCCGTCCCTCTCCGCGATAAGGGAGGGCGCTGAGTCCGCCGGCCGCTCTCTCGACGACGTCGCCATATCGCCCCAGGTCTCGGTCTATGTGACCGACGACATACCGGATGCCCGCGACCGTGAACGGCCCCACATCGCCTTCTACATTGGCGGAATGGGCGTCTTCTACCACCAGTACATGCACCGCATCGGATTCGGCGAAGAGTCGGACATGATACGCGAAGCATATCTGTCGCGTGACCGTGACAGGGCCGCGAGTCTAGTCACCGACGAAATGGTCGACGAAATGACCATCATCGGAGACCCCGACCAGTGTCGCGAGCAAATGGAATCTTACTTCCAGGCCGGTGTTGACGAAATCCGCCTCGTCCTCAACGAGCCTGACAAGGAATCCTACGTCGCCACGATGAAGGCCCTCGCCCCGGACGCCTGAACCATAGCCCTGCTCGGCGCTTCCGGGGAACTACCGAACCTCAGAAGGGCCGCTCCTCCTCAGTCCTCCCATCCCGCACGTCCCAATATCCTGCAAATCCTTATTCATACAGACACCCGGCGCTGATTCGATAACGACTGACCACTAACCACCAATAACTGAAGACTAATAACTGTATGGCAGATCCCGATACGCAAACTCGACAGGCCGCCCCCGCGAGAACCCCGCGCGCTCGCCGCCGTCCGGGATACGTCACCAGGGACCTAACCAAGGGCAGTATCCCGCGCAACTTGTGGTACCTGTCCTGGCCCCAGGTAACCGAGAGTTTTCTGAGTGTTGTTGATCAGCTTGCCGACCTCGTCTGGGCAGGCCGGGTCGGGTTCCAGGCCATCGCCGGTTTCGGTGTTGCCCAAACCTACCTGATGCTGATGATGACGGCCCGCATGGGACTGGACGCCGGAATGCGCTCCATGATCTCCCGCGCGGTCGGAGCGCGACGCGTGTCCCGCGCCAACCACGTGATGCTCCAGGCTCTCACCCTGTCGCTCGCGTATTCGATTGTGCTCGTAGTCGTTGGAATGATCCTGACCGAGCCGCTCTTGCGGCTTCTCGGAATCGGAGATGAGGTTGTCCGGCAGGCCGCCGGATACATGCGCTTCCAGTTCTTTGCGATGTCCATGATGGGTTTGCAGCGACTGTCGGCGGGAGGGCTGCAGGCTGCGGGCGACAGTATCACGCCTCTCAAGGCCGCCTCGGTGTCGCGGATACTCCACCTCGTCCTCAGCCCGTTCCTCATCTTCGGATGGTGGTGGTTCCCGACCCTCGAACTCGCGGGCGCGGGCGCCGCGAATCTCATAGCCCAGACCGTCGGCGTCAGCATGAACATGAGCGCGCTCATACGCGGCACGTCCCGGCTGAAGCTCAATTTCAGGGGATACTACGTGGACTACCCTCTGATCTGGAGCATCCTCAAGATAGGGATTCCCGCCTCGGTAACCGGAGCGCAGCGCGCGGTGTCCCAGCTCATCGTCGTCTTCATGGTCGCTCCCTTTGGCACTGGCGCGCTTGCCGCATTCGCGCTGTCCCGTCGGGCCGAAAACACCGTCAACCATGCCAGCCGCGGAATAGGCCGCGCGGCTGGCGCGCTCGCTGGACAGAACCTCGGAGCCGGGTACACGGAGAGGGCGCGGCAGTCGGTCATATGGGCGCTGGTTTACGCCGGTGGCGCGAGTCTGGTCGTGTCCGCCGTCTTCCTGGCGTTCCCGGATCCAATCGCCAGGTTTTTCAACTCTGATCCCGGATTCGTGGCGCAGGCAGCCATATGGCTTCAGATACTTGCGATTGGCTACCTGTCCATGAACGCGGTACAGGTTTACACCCAGGCGTTCAACACCACGGGCGACACCTTCGCCCCGATGGTCATCATGCTCTCCACCATGTGGCTTGTCGAAATCCCCCTCGCCTTCATCCTCTCCCAATACACCGGCCTGGCCGAGTACGGTGTCCCATGGGCCATCGTCATAGGAATGACCCTGAGAACCGCGGCTTACACCGTACACTTCTTCCGTGGGACTTGGCTCAGAACAGGCCTCTGACCCCGTCGAATAAATCGTCCAGTACCTTAGTGTTGATTCGTGTCCTCAGTGGACAGAATCCGCTGCGCAGATGCCCATCAACTCCGTGACGCTACCCCTGCTGAAGGGCGAGGCGACTGCATTAGCCCAGGGGCAACGAACCCCGGACCCGTAGACAACGACCTATCCCCGTCTCCAATTCTGGATTGTCGGTGGGTCTGTACTGGGGAAACCCTCGGCTAGCGGCCATCTTGATGGTCTTCTGGGACATAGTAACCAATGGCGCTAGTTGATTATCAGAGAGTGAATCGCGCGATGGAGAGACGAACGAGACCATGTTGGCCAGGTTCGAGACCGTCCCATTGCGCCATGATATTAGATTCGGCCATAGTGAAGATGTCCATGCTCCCCTGGTTTTCCGAATCGTGGCGCGTGGCGGTCTTGTGATTGGAGGAGAGGGCGGCTTACACTTCGTGATTAAGTCTGGGCTTTAGAGGTGAAGGAAGTGTCGGAGTTTGTTGATAGGCTGTATTCGGCTTCGCGGGGGAGTGAGAGCCTGGTGTGCGTGGGGCTGGATCCGGATCCGGAGTTGATGCCGGTTTCGGATGTGTATGAGTTCAACAGAGCAGTAGTGGACGCGACGCGGGATGTGGTGTGCGCTTACAAGCCAAATTTCCCATTCTATGAGGCTCTGGGTTTGCCCGGGCTGAAGGCATTGGAGCGGACGGTGGAGCATATACGGAAGGTCGCGCCGGACGCGCTGCTGATAGCGGACTGCAAGCGGGGAGATATTGGCTCGACGAACACGATGTACGCGCGTGCGTTGTTCGATACGTGGGGGTTCGACGCGGCGACGGTGAATGCTTGGGGCGGTAGTGATTCGATGGAGCCGTACCTGGAGTACAGGGACCATGGGGTTATCGTGTGGTGCAGGTCGTCGAATCCCGGGGCGGCGGAGTTCCAGGATGTGCCGGTAGCGTTCGAGGGCGGACATATTCCTCTGTACGAATGGATGGCGGTGAAGCTGGCGGAGTGGAATGAGGCTGGGAATGTGGGGGTGGTGGCCGGAGCTACGCACCCGAATGAACTGGGGAAAGTGCGTGAGAGATGTCCCGGAATGCCGATGCTGGTTCCGGGTGTTGGGGCGCAGGGGGGAGACTTGGAAGCGAGTCTGGTTCACGGATTGGACGCGGATATTCCGAACCTGATGATAAGTTCGTCGAGGGGTATCACATACGCATCGCGCGACCCGGAGACTTTCGCAGAGGCGGCGAGACGGGCAGCGCTGGAGTTGAGAGATTCGATCAACAACGTTCTGGCCAGTCAGGGAAGAGCGTGGTAAGGCAGTACGAATTGGGGTGGGTGGTAAGGCTGAGGAAGCGTCACCCGTGCGGCGGCACGGACTGGGAGGTTGTTCGGCTGGGGGCGGACATAGGGCTGAAGTGTCTGACGTGCCAGAGACGCATATTGATGCCACGTTCGACGTTGGACAAGCGGGTGAGGGGGGTGGTGGATGTCTGAACTGTGATTTGTTTGATTGGGGTGATGGACAGGATTATGGATACCCGCTTTCACAGGCATGACGGCAGGGCAATCGCATTCTCCAAAACTGCTCCGATATGGCTGTTGCTAAGCAGTTGAGTTTCCGCTCGGCCAAAGCCGCCACATTTATTTGCCGAGTTGTATTGGACTCAAACAAGTGCGCCAATAGGGCGTTGCCCCGAGAA
>JAAXHY010000214.1 GCA_012270665.1 Dehalococcoidia bacterium | reverse complement strand
GAAGGCGTGAAGACGCTCGAATACGAGGTCGGGCCGCACGTGGATACCGCGCTATTCAGCATATACGGGAACCAGGACGCGGCGATACTCGCGCTTACGAACGGAGACGTTGACTACCTATTCAACCCGCTTGGACTGGAAAAAGGATTCCAGGACCGCATCAGGGCAGCGGAAGACCTGACTATCATCTCGAATACGGACAACGGGATGTTCTACATGGGATTCAACACTCGCAAGGAGCCGATGAGCCACAAAGAGTTCAGGCAGGCTGTGGCTACGCTAATAGACAAGGAATTCGTGTCGCAGACGATTCTGCAGGATTCGACGATTCCGATGTACTCGGTCGTGCCGGAGGGCAACGGCTTCTGGCACAACGCGGACGTTCCGCAGTTCGGCAAAGGACTGAACAGAACCGAGCGTCTGGCGCAGTCGGTGGAACTGCTCAAGAGCGCTGGTTTCACGTTCGAGGAAGAGCCGGAGATGAGCGAGGACGGCAATTTCGTAGCCAAACAGGGCAAGGGCCTGAAGATGCCGGACGGCACGGAGGTTCCGACGCTGGAACTGATAGCGCCCAGTTCGGGCTACGATCCAATGCGGGCGACCTTCGCCATCTGGATAGAACGCTGGCTGAACGACGTGGGCATACCGGCGCGCGCGAACCTCGTCGGATTCAACGTCATCGTGGATAACCTGTTCAGCGATACGGTTCAGGAAGACCTGGATATGTGGATGCTGGGCTGGAGCCTTTCGCTGTTCCCGGACTACGTGGAGGCGTTCTTCAACTCGCGCCACGCGCCCGAAAATGAAGAGGGAGGCTACAACTGGGGCGGTTACGCGAATCCGGAATTCGACGACCTGTCCTTCAGCCTGCTGTCGGAGACCAGCGTAGAGTCGGCCAGGGAGAAGGTGTTCAAGATCCAGGAATACCTGGCAGAAGACCTTCCCTACGTTCCGCTGTTCACGATTCCCAAATTGGACGCATACAGGGCGTCCAGGGTGGACTACCCTTACATAACCGTTCTGGGCGGCGTGGAAGGCGCGAGCGGAATGCAGACCATGGCGGTTATCAAGTAGCGCAAAGATGATCAGATACATCCTCAAGAGAACCGCGCAGATTCTCCTGACTCTGTTCGTGTTCCTGTCCATCGTGTTCTTCGTAGTGAACGCGCAGCCGGGGGATCTGAGCAACGTTTACGCGCTGAACCCGGACCTTCCGCCGGAGACGCGGGAGCGGCTGCGTGATATGTTCGGAGTGAACGAGCCGCTGTGGAAGCAGTACCTCGTCCACGTTCGGAACACGCTTACGGGAAACCTGGGCGTATCGTTCATCCACTACCCAAGAAGCGTGTCCGACGTGATAGCGGAGCGTCTGCCGCGGACGCTAATGCTGTTCCTGACCGCGACGGTGGTGTCGTTCTATCTGGGCTTCGGTCTGGGCAAGATAATCGCGTGGCGCAGGGGCAGTTGGGCGGAGTATACCTCGACAATAGGGGGCGTGACGCTCTATACGGTGTTCACGCCCTGGTTCGGGCTGATGATGATATGGCTGTTCGCCTTCAAGGCGGGCTGGTTCCCAATAGGCAAGTTCCTAGATCCGGTTGTGTGGCGGGACGCGCCGACGGACGCCAACGCGGTGTTCAATCGGATGATACTGACGGGGATAGCCGTGTCGGTGGTCGCCTTCCTGGCGTTCTTCTTCACCACGAGAAAGCGAGTGGCCGGGGCGCGGTACGTACAGGTCGGAGTCATCGCGGTTTCACTACTCGTTGTGGCGGGGGCGTGGCTCACAAGCGGAATCGGCTACCTAGCATGGGACATCATCTCGCACATGATTCTGCCAGTGCTCACGCTGGCGCTGATAAGTTTCGCGGGAACGATGCTGCTGACACGCAACAGTATGCTGGAGACGATGCGGGAGGACTTCGTTATGGCGGCGTGGGCGAAGGGTCTGCCGGAGAAGCGGGTGAGAGACGCGCACGTAGCGCGCAACGCTCTGCTTCCGGTGGTTACGAGTTTCGTATTCAGCCTAGCGTTCGCGGTTGACGGGGGCGTGATCATAGAGTCCATCTTCTCGTGGCCAGGCATGGGACAGACGCTGGTGGCAGCGGCGGTGTCGGAAGACTTGCCACTGGCGGTGGGGGCGTTCGTGTTCGTGGGTATATTCGTGCTGGTGGCGCACCTGGTAGCGGATGTTCTGTACGTGTATCTGGATCCGAGGATACGGTATTGACGGTCTGAACTGTGATTTATGTGATGTTGGGATGGGCATGATTAGATGGGAAGCGAGGTATGGGTTGGCTGAATCAACTTGGCAAGGACCTGAGAGGAAGCAGGCCGCGTCGCGTTTTGTTCATGGACGGCGGCCGCGAAGAGGTTGCTAGACGGCTGACGAAGCTGGGGGCTTTCGTATGTAAGAATGCCTGCCAACGATAGATGTGCATCTGTATATTGGGGAAACCCGAACCGCGCTGATACCATTGATACGAGCTTGTAACCAGCCTTTTGACCCCAAGAAGCCTTGACCCCGTGCTAAATTCAGAATCCCCTACCCCATATCCCGAAGTCCAGACGCCGGACAGCATCTGGAAGGCGCGGCTGGTTCTGGCTACACGCAGTCTGAAACGGAACTGGTCGCTGTTTCTTGGGGCGCGAATCGGGGTTATCGGGCTGGCGGTGATCGTATTCTATGCGCTACTGGCGATGGCGCACCCGATTCTGATGAATTTCGTATGGGAGGAGCGGATTTACGATCCAGTGATCGGTTACTCATTCGATGAGACGCGGCAGCCCGCGCCTCCGAGCCTGAGTCACCCGTTAGGGACGGACCCGTTGGGAAGGGACATCCTGAGTCAATTGATGTACAGCGCGAGGTCGGAATTTCTGCTTGGGCTGCTGGCGGCGGTGGTGACTGTCACGATTGGCACGGCGGTCGGCGCGGTGGCTGCCTACTTCGGCGGAATAGTGGATATGCTGCTGATGAGGCTCGCGGACATTATGATAATGATGCCCGGCATTAGCGTTCTCATCGTGCTGAGCGCGCTGATAGGGGTGGAACACTTCGAGCTCGCGCTGATAATCGGAGTCCTATCGGGCTTCGGCGGCACGGGGGTCGTGCTGAAATCGCAGGCGCTGTCGGTGGTGGTCAAGCCGTACATCGAGGCGGCGAGGGTCGCGGGCGGCGGGTCGTTCCACATCATCTTCGTCCACGTAGTCCCCAACCTACTACCGCTCTCGTTCTTGTACATGATGTTCACGGTTACGGCGGCGATATTCTCGGAGGCGATTCTGAGCTTCCTGGGACTGCTGGACATTCGGATGAGTTGGGGGCTGATGATCCATACGACGGAATCGGCCGGATATCTGCTCCAGGTCACCGAGTACTGGTGGCTCATCTTCCCAGCCAGCCTCTCTATAACGCTGCTGTGTTCGTCCTTCTATTTGGTGGGCCGGTCGCTGGACGAGGTGGTCAATCCGAGGCTCAGGCGGGTATGAGTACCGCCACCGACATTGGAATCGCTGATAGAGGCGGCAAGAGACCGCTTCTGGAAGTTCGTGACCTCACGATGCGATACACGACACGCGCCGGGGAAGTGAGCGCAGTGGACAGAGTTTCGTTCTCGGTCGAAAGAGGAGAGGCGCTTGGTCT
>JAAXHY010000024.1 GCA_012270665.1 Dehalococcoidia bacterium | reverse complement strand
ACCGTGGACGGCATGATTGCGCATAGTGAGTCACATGACGCGGTCATGGCGGCGATTCGAGACAGAGGCATGGATATGTCCGATGTCGCGCTCGAGTACATTGACGCAGAAGGTTCGGCGCTAATCCTGTGATACAGGGCTACTTCACCCCGCGTAATAGACCGTACATCGCTTGTCGCCTGCACATAGCGCGTTTCGATATTTTTCAGTCCATACAACTGATGTTCGACACGGGTGCAGGCATCACTTGTCTGCACCCCGGCGACGCCGGCGAAATCGGCGTTCCCTTCCAAGCGCTGCGCAACCCCCAGAGCGTCACAGGAATTGGCAAAGCTGAGTATTTCCGCGAGCCGGCCACCCTGTTTTTCGCGGATGGCGATGTTACGCATCTGTACCACATAGAGATGAGTATAGCCATGCCCAACGACCATAACAGCAATCTCCCCTCGATACTCGGCCGGGACATATTCGACTTCTGGTCCACCTACTACGACCCATCCAACAGGAAACTGGAAGCCGAAGTCCATTCCGCTCACACTACACTCCCCAACAACTTCTTCGGCCCGTAATCTAGGTAGAACATTCGAAGAGCCCTCCGCATCCTCCACACCGACGCCGCAATAGAAAACCTAGCCTCCATTGGCGCTGTAGCTGTCCTTCAGATTAGCCAGCGCCGCCGGGAACTCTTCTTGGCTGAATACCAGCCTGAACGTGCCTTTGGCGGGGCCGTCGGCTACCGTCATCTTTCCCACATTGAACGCGTTTTCCAGCGTCTCGAACACACGGCGCTTGTACTCCGTGTCCGGGTTGCCCTTAAGGTGTTCACCCTTGGTCTCGAACACCAGAAGATGAGGCCGGTTGTCGCTCTGTCCCGCCATGGCTATGAAGTCCGGCCAGATGCGTTCCTGCTTCCAGCCGCGCAGGTAGTAGTCACCGCGCTGCCGGACCGCGACGCGATGCCACCATCGTATGGCCTTCTGTTCGTCGAGGTAGCGGGCAAAGTTGCGTTCTAGGTCGGAGTCGAACTGCTGGGTATATAACGGCTCGAACAGGTTGAGCTGCACGGATTGTCCGTCTCCACCGGCCAGCAGTCCGTAGTCCGGGGGTATAGGTATTTCGTAACTCTCCACCATGCGATAGTTGAATTGTCCGGCATTCAGATCGAATCGGATTTCTCCCCGGGATAACTTGTCGTGAAAGACACGCTCGGCGAGATCTTCCACGGATTCACGGACGCTCTCTCGCAGGTGATGGGCGAGGTACGAGCGACGGTCGTGTATGTCGTCCTCAGTCTGGCAGGATTCTCGCAATCTATCCACCATTTGGATCGAGACGCGCGCCGCCTGCCAGGGATTGGGGATGATGTCCGACAGGCGGCGGGCGAACCAGGATACGCTGAGTGTTTTATCAACGTACAGTTCGCGGGATTCGTATGAGACTGGCGAGGTGTCGCCAACGTCCACCGACGCGCTCTGAATTCTGGCCTCGTTCGGCTGTGAGTCCTGCGGATCGGGCGGCTCGATAGTCCCCCAGTCAATGCGGGGGAGTATGTGGCGCTGGTAGTCCAGTTCCATCCAGCCGTCCCCGTCTTCGTGGAGAACGACCGGCAGGAAGATAGTCTTTTGTCGGAATGGTTCGCGGCGGGTTATCTTGACGCGCTTCAGTTCCGAAGAAGCGCCGAACACCGAATCTCCGAGCCCGGTCAGGCCCTCCTGTTCCAGGCCGTTCTTCACCTGCTCGACGGCCACTCCCACGTCGGTGTTCCAGCAACAGACGTAGCACCGGTCCAGTGCCTCGCGTCCTGTTCGGCGCGCGTGGGGCTGTCGCATAACGCGACCCACAAGCTGCGTTATCGCTCTCTGTGCCCGAGTGTTGTCCAGCATCACCAGCAGATAGGCGAAGGGGCAGTCCCAACCCTCCATGAGAGCCGACTTGGTGATTATCCATCGCACAGGCGAGAACTCGGACAGCAGATCCTCGCTTCCGAGTTCGTCGTTGTCGGCGGACTTGACGCGGACAGCCTCGGCCGGAACGCCCAAGTTCAGGTTGAGATACTCGCGCACATCCTCAGCGTGGACGCGCTCTCCGTCGCGCTGATCCCTGCCCGTGCGCTCCACACGCACGACCGCTATCGGGCGAACGTAGCGTCCCTCGCTATGATTGAGGGAACGCGCCTCGGCATCCAGCCGTTCCAGTTCGTCGTGAGCGTGCGACAGCGTCTCCCGCCATTCGGAGTTGGTGAGCGAGGACACCTGAACGGGCAGTTTGATCATCTCTTCGTTCTTCAGGTCGACGCCGGATATGTCCACCAGCAGGTTGCTTATGCCGCTGTTCGGAGTGGCGGACAGTTCTATCACCATGCTCGGATCCAGACGGTTCACGGCGCGGACGAACTCCTCGTTGTTTTCTCGCCTGGGCGAGCCGTAGGCTTTGTGCGCTTCGTCCAGTATGACCACGGGCCGCAGCATCTTGAGCGCGTTGAACAGGCTGTGCTTGACCGGG
>JAAXHY010000014.1 GCA_012270665.1 Dehalococcoidia bacterium | reverse complement strand
TCGACATCTTCTCCTGCAAGGAGTTCGATGCGGAGGCATCGCTTCCCGTCGTCAAGCGGCTGTTCGGCCTGACCGAAATGGAGACCTGCCTGCTCGAACGGGGACTGGAGTATATCGGCGACAGGGAAACATACTCCGGCATGGTGCGCGAACGTATCGGTTTGCGTCATACCGCGGTCGGCGCCGAGTAAAGAGGCCGTGTTGCGAACCGGATACAACTGGCAGACGTTTCTGGACACTCCTCCGGAAGAACACGTTTACGAAGACTCGCGGTTTGTCGTCGTCCCTGTCCCGTATGACAGCACTACATCTTTCAGATCGGGTTCCAGGTATGCCCCGGCGGCCATAATAGACGCCTCCCGACATCTCGAAGATTTCGATGTCGAAATGGGCCTCGACGCGTCCCAATGGGGCATTTACACACTCGATGAGCTGTCCCCTGATATGTCAGGGCCTAAGCGGGTCGTGGGGCAAGTCAGTACATTGATCAAACAGATACTGGACGACGATAAGATGCCTGCGTTATTGGGCGGAGAGCATACGGTTACAATTGGGTCCGTTCTCGCGTGTTCGGACCGTTTTGAGGACCTGAGCGTTCTGTATCTGGACGCGCACGCCGACCTCAGGGAGTCGTACATGGGAACGCGATGGGGGCACGCCTCCGTCGCGATGAGAATTTCTGAGCTATGCCCACTGGTTCAGGTAGGCGTGCGCTCGATAAGCTCGGAAGAATACGACTTCGCGGTTTCCAGTGAGATCCCCATCTTCTACTGGCCCCCCGGCAAGGATGGCGAAGCCGTAAGCGCCGATGTCTGCAGGCGTCTGACGTCTAACGTGTATATCTCTATTGACCTGGATGTCGCGGACCCTTCCATCATGTCCGCCGTCGGAACGCCGGAGCCCGGCGGGATGACGTGGTGGGAACTGACAAGTCTGCTCAAAGAGGTGGCGGCCAGAAAGAATGTCGTCGGTTTCGACATAGTCGAATTGAGTCCTGAAGAGGGCCCTGTGGCCTGCTCTTCGACAGCCGCCAGGCTTGCGTATAAGATTATGGGATACGTAGTGGCGGGATGGAAATGAGCGCATGGTACAATTATTCATGCCGGCAGCACTACGTCCTATGATTCTGATCCAAGATAGGTGAACCCCATGGCTTTGACCAACAGGGTAATTTATATGGACAACGCGGCGACCACACCGGTAAGACCGGAGGTGGTTCGCGCGATGCTGCCGTACTTCACAGAATACTTCGGCAATGCGTCCAGCATATACGAACTCGCGCAGCAGAGCAGGGGAGTCCTGGACGACTCCAGGCGCATGGTGGCAAAATCGCTCGGCTGCCGCTCGAGCGAGATAGTGTTCACCTCCGGCGGAACGGAGTCGGACAACGCCGCCCTCAAGGGCGTCGCGTTCGCTCTCAGGAATGTGGGCAACCACATCATCACGAGCGTGATCGAGCATCACGCGGTCCTGCACACATGCCACCAGCTTGAGCAATTCGGCTTCGACGTTACGTATCTCTCCGTGGACGAAGACGGCCTGGTAGATCCGTATGACGTGGCTGCCGCCGTGACAGATCGAACCGCGCTGGTCAGCGTCATGCTTGCGAACAACGAGATAGGCGTCGTCCAGCCGATTTCCCGGATAGCGGCCGCCCTCCGGAGCGAAGCCGAGCGCTTTGGCAGAAAGATCTACCTGCACACCGACGCGGTTCAGGCTGTAGGAGCGATAGAGGTTAACGTTCGGAAACTGGGGGTGGACCTGCTCAGTCTATCCGCGCACAAGTTCGGGGGGCCGAAAGGCGTGGGGGCGCTGTACATCAAGCGTGGAACGCCCTTCGAGCCGCTCATCATGGGCGGAGGTCAGGAGCGGGACAGGCGCTCCGGCACCGAAAACCTGCCGGGTGTGGTGGGACTGGCGGAAGCGATGCGGCTTGCGGAATCCGAACGCGAGGAGTCGACTCCGCGCATCATGAGGCTGAGGGACCGTGTCATTCACGGGATCCAGGAGCGAATGGACGGCGTTCGGCTGAACGGTCATCCCACCCAGAGGCTGCCCAATAATGTCAATGTGTCGTTCGAGAACGTGGAGGGCGAGCCCATTCTGCTCGGTCTGGACTTCGCGGGAATCTGCGCATCGAGCGGCTCCGCCTGTTCGGCCGCTTCACTGGAGCCTTCACACGTTCTCACGGCGATTGGTCTCTCCGCGGATCTGGCGCAGGGCAGCCTTCGTATCACCATTGGAAAAGACAACACGGATGAAGAGGTGGACTACCTGCTGGATACGCTGACGGACCTGGTAACTAGGCTGCGGGAGATGCCATCATTGTCCGGTGTTTAGATCATAGACCTTGTTGTGATTGCGATAGGACGTTGGACCTGGGTTCTCACATTCACTGTTGCGCCGCGCGGGTCGGTCTCTGCAATAATCACCAAGCGGAAACGGATACAGTAAATCAATTCGAGATGACGCGAAGTAACTAAATGCTAATGAAAATTGACGCTTCAAAGAAAACTGGACGAATAACGCAGTACAGGCATGGAACATTCCTGCCCGGCATGGTCGGGAAGGGATTTGTGGCCGCGCTTTTGGCGCTGATGGCGCTGGCAATCCTCGGATGCTCTAGCGATCCCGATGTCGTCGGAGTTCGCGGACGAAGTATCGAGATACACGCCAAGAGGCCGGTGGTATCCGAGAAGATAACCTACGGTGCGCCGGGGAACGAATTTTATGTATTCAGGCCCAAGGCATCCAACCGCCAGATGGCGGCCGTTTGTGTCACGGTCGTAAATCGCACCAGCACCGTAATGCCCCTGGAAGTAAACCCGGAGGCGGCCAGGCTTGGAGACCGAAGGGGCGAGAGAATCCCGGCGGCCGATCCGTTCGAGCGCTCCTCTATCGTGGATTCCGCGGATGATGATTCGATCCTCAGGGATACCGGGGATGACGAAGACCTGAGCAGATGCACCCAACTGCTCTGGGGCCAGATTCAGCTCGACCGCAATTTCCAGGTTTCGGGCTGGATGCTGTTCGACGTGCCCAAGGGTCTGACTCTTGGCACGCTCTGGTGGGACGAAGTGGACGAAGTGGTGCTTGACTACATAGAATACCGCAGGCGCTGAACCCGACTTCCGGTGTTCATGGTGTATGAGTATCACTAGCTGAGTTTATCGGCGCGCGCTGAGAAAACCCGACTTCCCGAACCTGTCATTAGTCCGCCGCATCTAATATAATGAGTTCAAATACAGACCCTAATCAGATTGGAGCGAAACATGGCCAGTACGGTTGAAATCACGGACGCGACATTCCTGGATGAAGTCGTCAACTCCGACGTCCCCGTCGTAATTGACTTCTGGGCGGAGTGGTGCGG
>JAAXHY010000563.1 GCA_012270665.1 Dehalococcoidia bacterium | reverse complement strand
GTAGCGGTGGAAGGCACCTACGACGAAGTGAACCGGTTGTGCAGCGAGGTGAGCGACAACTACCACTGGGCCTTCGTCAACATCAACATGCGCCCGTACTACGCCGAGGGCAGCAAGACGCTGGGATACGAAGTAGCCGAACAACTCGGGTGGAAGTCCCCGGACCACTGCGTCGTACCCGGCGCGTCCGGCGAACTCTTCACGAAGATACACAAGGGACTCACAGAGATGTCCGACGTCGGCCTGATAGGCGAAGTGGACACTCATATGCACATCGCCCAGGCCGAAGGCTGCTCTCCCATAGTGCAGGCGTACCAGAGGGGCGACGACCAGGTACTGCCCGTCCGACCGGACACAATCGCCAAGTCGCTCGCCATCGGCAATCCGGCTTCAGGCCCGTTCGCGCTGAAGACCATCGAGGAATCGGACGGCTCAGGCGTGATCGCGTACGAGAACGAGGTGGTAGAGGGCATCAAGCTGCTGGCCGAGACCGAGGGCATATTCACCGAGACTGCGGGCGGCGTTGTCATTTCCGGGCTTAAGAGGCTTGTCGAGAACGGCCTAATCAAGTCCGACGACCTCACCGTAGCCTACGTAACGGGCAACGGGCTGAAGACTATTGAAGTAGTCGAACCGGTGGTGGAACCAATTACCATAGCGCCTACCTACGGTTCTTTCGAAGACGCGATGGCAGCCCGCTGATTATTTCGGTCCTAAGGAGAAGGTGAACATGGCTACAAGACGTGTCAAATTCACGTTCCCGACCAAGTTGGTCACAGAGCCAATCATTTACGAACTCGGACACAGGTTCAAGATCGTCACGAATATTCGACGCGCCGACGTTCGCGAAGATATGGGATGGGTCGTGCTGGAACTGGAGGGGGCCGAGGAGGAGGTCGCGAACGGACTCGAGTGGGTAACCAGCACCGGAGTCCGAGTGGATCCGGTAAGCGGCGACGTTATCCAGGGCTGATGCCCATTACGAAGAGACTTGCCGACAACAGATATTGGAGGTCTGAGACAATATGGCCATTACGGTCAGGATACCCACCCCACTTCGCCGTGTAACCGACGGCCAGGACAGAGTGAATGCCGATGGCGCGACCCTCAAGGAGATTATAGACTCCATGGAGGGCCAGTACCCGGGGATCAAGGAGCGCATCTGCGACCCGGACGGCAATCTTCGTAATTTCGTCAACGTTTACGTGAACGGCGAGGACGTGCGATTCCTGGACGGGATAGACTCCGCCACCGGCGACGGCGACGAAGTCAGCATAGTTCCTGCGGTCGCGGGCGGACTTTAAGCCAACAGCAGCCAATCATCCGAATAGGCAGGCATCCGACAAATGCCTGCCTGTCGCCACACCTTAGAACGAGGTATAACCCCCGTCCACGGGCAGCGAGATCCCCGTCACGTAATCCGACGCGGCACTTGCCAGGAACACGGCCGCGCCGCCCATCTCGTCAGGTTCACCCCAGCGACCGCGTGGGATCCGGGATCTGATGTACTCGTAGCGTTCGGTGAACTGATTCCGAATCGGCGCTGTGAGGTCGGTGTGTATCCATCCGGGCAGAATCGCGTTGACCTGTATGTTGTCTGATGCCCACGCCACCGCGAGGCTCTTCGTAAGCTGGACTACGCCTCCCTTGCTGGCGGAGTAGGCCGCTACCCAGTCCGACCCGAACACAGAAGTCATCGAGCCGATGTTGATTATCTTGCCCCCACCCGCATTCTTCATATGAGGATATACCTCGCGCGAGCACAGGAAAGTACCGTCCAGGTTGATGCCGACAACCCGCTGCCACTCCTCCAGAGAGTAGTCTTGAGGCGGCTTGCGAATACCTATGCCTGCGTTGTTGACCAGAATGTTGACTCCGCCGAACTCCGACACCGCAGCCGAAACACCCTCGGCTACCGAGTTCTCGTCTAAAACGTCCATCAACACCCCAAGCGCGCCGACACCCAGGGATGCAATCTCACTAACGGCCTCGCCGGTCTTGACCTGGTTGCGCGCCGCTACCACTATGTTCGCGCCCGCGCCCGCAAGTCCTCGCGCTATCCCCAGCCCGATTCCGCCGTTGCCCCCGGTGACAAGCGCTGTTTTGCCGCTCAGATCGAACATACCGGACATATCTATAATCCTTATGCTACCTTTCGAGTCGGACCATCGGGCCGGTGTTCATCCAGAATCGCGAATGTCTCGCTCGAAAGCCCTACCCCGGACTGACGCTGACTCGCGAGCAGATCGAGGGCATAGTCGGACAGTTTCGGCCTTACCCTGAGATGCTCGGGCATATAGCGCATACAGCGCCTCATCATTACCTGGGCAGCTTTCTGAGTTCTCTCGCTGCACCCGTAGGCATACACACACATATAGGCGATGCACTTCGTCGTCTCGCGGTAAATGGGCGGGACGCCGCTCGACGAAGGCGGCATGTGAGCGCTGAGAGACTCGCGGAGGGGCTTATCCATCTTGTGCGGCAGAGGACGACTGAATTGACGCATCGGGGAGACCTCGGCTCAGAACGCAATTTCCGAACAAAGGCTATATCTTTTCCGAATAATGCGCAATCAAAAATGAACGCAAAACCACGGAAATGGGATCCCGAAAGAGCTTGACAAGCATCCGATACCCGAAGTGGGCGTTCTTAATTGGGACTGAGGCGGTCGTATGCCTTCTCAGTGATGGTCGCGAAGTGGGACACGTGCTGGATTCGGATGGTCAGGTCACCGCTCAGACCCAGCAGGTTGTAAACGCTGTTGTACATGGACATAGCCGACTCCAGCGGAAACTGTCGTTCCCACTCATCAGCCCATGAAGAGGGCGGCCCCGAACTCCTGCCCATCTTCTGTAGCTCAGCCGTCACGAATCTGAGAGAGATGTCGTGCATCCGACCCGCGTCGTCTGCTGGATCGTACCCCGCGAGACCGCGCGTCTTGAACAGCACGATCTGGTACAGCAGCATCCACCA
>JAAXHY010000324.1 GCA_012270665.1 Dehalococcoidia bacterium | reverse complement strand
CTGGATTATCTACGGATCCCTATGCTCGGAAGAATGCCTACCCTTGCGGCATAACCTCCAACCCACTAATATTATCGGCAAGATCATGTCGCAGCCCAAGAACGAATTTACCAACGTAACAAAGCTCCAGGCCGAGGCATTCGGCGAACCGGGCCAGAGAACGTTCCGTATGTACGCGGACAGCGCGAGCAGTTCGGCGTCGGTCTGGCTCGAGAAAGAAGACCTGTTTCAACTCGCTCTCGCGATCCATCAGATCGTCAACTCCATGGCCGACGATAAATTATCTCTGGCCGAGCCTCCGATAGAGCGCGAAGCGCCGGGACTGACCAGCCTCGACTTCAAGGCCATGAATCTCGCGCTGGGACACGATCAGAGGCGCGGCCTTTTCGTCATTGACGCCTACAGCGCCGACGATGGTGAAGACCCCACCATACGCATCTGGCTGGACAAGCGGCAGATGCTCGACTTTTCGGAGGAAGCAATGAGGGTCTGCGCCGCCGGGCGCCCGCTGTGTCCGTTGTGCGGAAGACCAATAGACCCTGATGGGCACCGGTGTGCCAGGCTGAATGGGCACGCCAAGCTCACGCCCGAAGATCTCTCCGAAGACGCCAACACCGAATAGCCACTTTCTGTAACTCCCTCATTCGAGGTTTCTTTGCCCCGCAGAAGCAGACAGAACCTCAACGTCGTGTTTCCCGTTCCCGAAGACGCATCTCCGGTGTCTCTCGACGAGGACGAAGTTCGGCCATTGCTGGAAGCGGGTGAGATAACGGGCGGACACAGAATGCCCTACGGGTCCAACTACACCTTTCTGGTATGGATAGATGCCGGTCCGGGCAAGTATCTGCGCGCCATATACAAGCCGCGAGACGGCGAGCGTCCCCTCTGGGATTTTCCGCTCGGCACGCTATACCGACGAGAACACGCCGCCTTCCTGCTCAGCAGGCTGCTCGGATGGCCCAACATCCCACTGACGCTCGTGCGGGAGGGTCCGTACGGGATAGGGATGTTCCAGAATTACGTGGACTGCGACCCCACCATAACCTACTTCGAGATGGCTCAGGACAGTGAATGCTACGAACAGCTCTGCCAGATAATGGTGTTCGACCTGATATCCAATAACGCCGACCGCAAGGCCGGCCACTGCCTTATGGATAGCGACAGTCGGATATGGAGCATTGATCATGGACTCACTTTTCACCCCTCGTTCAAGCTGCGAAGCGTCATGATGGAGTTCTGGGGCAGATCCATACCTGACGACATGGTGGAGGATCTCGCCAACCTGCATCAGAAGCTGGACGACGCGTCCGAGGACACAGCCCCGCTTGTCGAGCATCTCGACAACCGCGAGGTGAAGGCGCTGAAGAAGCGCGTCCGATTTCTGCTCAGAGACCGCGCCGTCCCCAGTCTGGACCCCAACTACAACATACCCTGGCCGTTCGTGTAGAAGCTGCCCCGAGCCGGCTTCTACCTCCCCCTGGCCCACATCCACACGCCCGATGCGACTGATCCCAATGCCGCCGCCGCGCACACAGACAAACTGCTGACCATTACCCCCGTCTTAACATCTTCGGAGGCGACCGCGACCACGTCGAGCAATTCACTAGTCGCTAAACTTTCTGTGCGCGGGATTCCAGCGCCCGCGAACAGTCTGGAGGCGAGGTTGGCAAGAATGCCTTCAAGGTACGGCTCCAGAAACCAGGTAGAAAAAGGGCCAATTAGCGCGAAGGTCAAGAGCGCGGCGCATGAGAGCGCGGTGAAAGCCCAACATATCTTGCTGGCCCAAGTCCGGCCGCAGACGAATCCTACTACAAACGCCAGAAACGGGACCACCACTATCATCCACGCCAGTGAGCGCACAATGTCTAGCAGACGACGGTCGCGATCAAGCTGGACTCGACCCGAATGCGACATACTAATGCGAAAATCTCTATCCGTGAATATCCACCCTTCCTCCAGTTGCTGCCGTATATTCTCCAAGTCGCCAACGGGATCGTCCACGTCCGGGAAGAACATCGCCAGATCGCGTTCCAGGTCGGTTTCAGTATAAGTCCAACCATCTCGCGCATACATTCTCACATCCTCGATGAGAACGCGGTCCGTATGTTCCACACTCTGATACAAGTCAGCCTCGCTGAGAGTCATCGTATCTGGCATAGGCGCGATCAACCTATCGTATATATCCCGCGCGATTACTTCTGAAATCTCAGGAGCGACCCTGAAGTAGAGCGAATCCGCGGGTGAACAATCCAGTCGTCCACTCCTCACCATGAATATCAATTCGTTATAGCTGAGTTCGTCCGGACAGCGAGGCAAGTCGCCTCTCAACTCGGCAAGTTTACGACTCACGATTGACTCCATTATGGGCAAGGAACCTATTTTCACATCTGATATATCCATTGTTGAGACGAAACTGTCGCTGTCGCCGATTATGAACGGCGTTGCGTCATCAATGGCCTGTTCCACCTGCGCCTGCAACCAGGATGTGGAAACTGCTTCAGACAGCGCGTCTTTTACTTCCCTACTGGTGAGGACTACACCATAAGACGACTCTATTTCTGTGTCTAAACTTTCGGTAACTCCTCTGTCAACGTAACTTGCGTAGATCATGTCGTAAGCGCTGGTGTCCCGCAGCAAATCCTTCGCCTCGGCAACCGCCTGTTCCATTCTCTCCCTCACAGGTATATTGAGATGAAAGCTGTCCACGTCCCCGAACAGATATGGAGATGTGCTGTCAATCAGCAGGTCTGCCTGCCGCTCGGCCCAGCCCTTGTTCAGCGTTCGCCTCCCCGCGTCTATTACCTCTTCGACCTCTATCCCTGTATCTGGCGGCAACCTGTCAAAGACAAACTTGATTATCTCCGGCTCCACTCTCTCGGTCATCACGAAGTCATACAATTCAGACTCACGCAGCAATACTTTGATCTCCGATACCGCTGCGTCCCTCCTATCAGCAACACTGATCGTGAACCTGAAGCTATCCACTTCCCCGGTTACGTATCTGCCCACTTCGTTCAGAACCAACTCCATCTTAGTTTGCGCCCACTCGGGTGGAAATACGCGATATACAGACTCGGACAGTCGGTGGTTTGAGACCCCTATAGGTTCGGGGATAAGCGGTTCCCCCTTCATGGTTTCATCAAGCGCAGAGTTTATCCCTTCAGTCATCAGAAATTCATAGAATCCAATCTCGTCCAGAACCCCCGCGTAGTAATTCGCCCTGAGAATGTTCTCCCTCATATTCAGCAAAGTAAGCCCGCTGAAAACCGATACGCCTAGAAGCAGACCTAGGAACACAGCCAATACTCTCAAATCTCAAACTCACCTCTACGAACCACTCCACCTGGTCCAACACTTACAGAAGTCTGTCACTCCGGTCATCAATTCATCAGTCAGTTGCGAATATCGAACCTCAAGCTATCATAAACAGGCCCTGCCCCACTGTGAATTCTACGATAAGCCCTTTCGCCCGAATCAGAGGAATGGCTATCCAAGTTTCACAGCCTCTTGAATCAGCGGCGCGTACACAATCCACCTTAACCTGTTACACTGCCCGTGTCAGCCGAAATCCTTGGAGGTACACACAATGAAAATCACCGATATCCAGGTAAATCAGCTGAAGCCGCCCGAAAACCCCGCCGCCGGCACTCCATTTGTTGGCAGACCCGGGCGTCTTCTCGTCCGTGTGTTCACCGACGAGGGCCTGGTGGGAATATCCGAAGGTTCACGCGGACTCAGCGTATTTCGCGCCTACCTGGATGAAATCATCAAGCCGCTGCTAATCGGTGTGGACCCGCTCCAGCCCCGCCAGATTTGGGATATGCTCTCGCTCGGAACAGGAGAGAGGGCCACGCGGCTTCCGTCCCAGATAGTCGGATCCATCGACGTCGCGCTGTGGGACATAATGGGCAAGGCCGCCGGTATGCCGATATACGCTCTGCTCGGTGGAGCGGCCAGAACCGAGATTCCGCTCTACTGGAGCAGGGGCAGCGGATGGCGCAAGTCACCCGGCGAGATGCTGGAAGAGGTGCAGGAAGGCTACGAGCGCGGCTTCCGCGCCTTCAAGATTCGCATGGACTGGAGAGACTACCGCCAGGACAGCGACCCGGAGAATGATTTCGCCATATTCAGGGCCTGCCGTGAGTGGCTCCCTGACGATGTGCCTCTGGGCTTCGACGCCAACTGCGGCTACTCCGTTTCGACAGCCGTCATGCAGGGGCGCAGGCTGGAGGAGATGGGTGTGGCCCACTTCGAAGAGCCTCTCCCGCAGTACGATTTCCCGGGTCTCAAACAGGTAGTGGACGCGCTGGACTGCCCCGTTTCCACCGGCGAGCAGGAGACCTCCGCGTGGCGGTTCAGGGACCTGATGCTTCTCGGCAACCCCGACATCCTGCAGCCCGACATCCTGAATGTGGGCGGCGTCTCTGAGATCGTCCGCGTTTATGAAATGGCCGTAGCCAACAACAAGGTCATCATGCCGCACAGCCCGAACATCGGCGCGAACTCTCTCGCAAGCCTGCACGCATACAGCACCGTGACCAACGCCATACGCCCGCACGAGTTCTCCGAAGAGTTCACCGGACCTGCCGAGAATGTCGCCGAACTCTTCGTCGAGCCCATCATCCCGGAGGACGGCAAGATCAAGTTGTCCGACCGGCCCGGACTTGGCCTCGAACTCGACGAAAACGCTCTTGCGGCAGCCATCATGGATTAGCGACTGACATTGGAATCCGGGATGCTCTGATAGCGTCCCGAGAGAAAGGGGTATCTGCGCGAGTAGCAAGTCCGACGCGCTCTAAAGAACGTAAACTGCGTAAAGGGGGAGATTGCTATGAAATTACGAACATTGGGCTTTGGCTCCCTGGTCGGCGTGATGTTGTCCGCTCCGATGATCGCGATGATGTACGTCGCCCAGCATTTGGTGAATTTCTCCTTTACGCCGTTTGACCTGTTCGACTGGATAGCCCGTCTGCTGCCCGGCCCGGTAGTTACCTTCGGCATAGACCGAATGGTTGACATGCTTCTCCTCTTCGGAGCGAGCGTATCCGGCACGGCCAAGACCGCGGAACAGAGTATGGCTGTCGGGCTGTTCTTAGTCGGGGTCGTGATCGCCACCGTCATCGTGTTCTGGTACGTAGAGTCACGAGACCAGGCTGAGTGGGGCGGCCTCGGACCGTTGATAGGCGTGATCCTCGGTATTCCCGCCGGCCTGATTACCGCCTATATAGGCCAGTCAACCCTTCACCCCGTCGTCAACTTCCTCTGGGTCTTCGCGTTGTTCATCACCTGGGGAAATCTGACTGTGAAGTCCGGACGCAGGCTTCTCACAGTACCGCGCGTACCCGTAGACGTGGAGGTAGGTGAAGAAGAAGAAACTCAGGAAGAGCGCTCCGTCCAGGTCATAGACAGACGCAAGTTCCTCATACAGATGGGAGTGGCTACCGCAACCATCACGGTAGCGGGCGCCGGACTTGGGCGCACCCTCGCAGTATCGGAACGCGAACGGCTCGAAAACGAATTGGCGGCGATTCAGTCCCGCCAGATGCCCGACATGCCCCCCATGATCGAGTTGCCAAACGAGGCCGACCCGGTCAAGCCCGCTCTCGGCACCCGCCCCGAATACACCGCCGTCAGGGACCACTACCAGATATTCATACGTTCCCAGCCGACCGTCATTGATGGCGACACATGGGAACTGCCCATCACCGGCCTGGTAGATAACCCCGTCAATCTGACCTTGAACGACATACGCAACAACTACGAGCCAAGAAACGAGTTCGTCACCCTGTCCTGCATATCCAACCGCGTCGGCGGCGACCTGATAAGCACCACATACTGGACGGGCGTCAGCGTGCAGGACATACTCGCCGAGGTACGGCCCAAGGACAATGCGCGACATATGATTATCAAGTCCGGCGACGGCTTCTACGAAACCGTTGACCTCGACCTGATCAGATCGGACGAGCGCATCATGTTCGCCTACGCCTGGGACGGACGGCCCATACCCTT
>JAAXHY010000383.1 GCA_012270665.1 Dehalococcoidia bacterium | reverse complement strand
CCAGCCGGGCGTACTCGTCCACCAGCATATTCAGGTCGGTGGACTGTACGTCGCTGCCTCCGCGGCCCATCATGAGCATGTCCTGCACGATTCTGTTGGCGCGCTCGCTATGTTGCCGGATACGCCCAAGATTGCCGACCAGGTCCTCTGAAATTTCCTGGATGTAAGACACATCGTCCGCTTTGATTTCGCCGTTCTTTCCCTCCCCCAATACCTCGTTCATCTCGTCCAGGAGCTCCTCGGACGCTTCAGAGAAATTCTTCACGAAGTTCAATGGGTTCCTTATCTCGTGCGCGACACCTGCGGTGAGCTCTCCAAGGGCGGCCAGCTTTTCACGCATAACGATCTGGTCTTGTGCCTGTTGGAGTTCTCCAAGTACGCTCTCGAGCTGCTCGTTCTTACCCTGAAGTTCCTCCGCCAACCTTTCCACAAGATTCAGCCGCTGCACTTCCAACGCGTGCTTGCGAAACACCTCCAGAGCCGCCGCCATGTCCGCAACTTCGTCCCTGCCGCTGATCTCGACCTCTGCCTCAAGATCGCCTCCTGCCATCGAGCGCATCCGCTCGGACAATGTCCCCAGGCGCCGGAGCAGGACGCGACCCACGTACAGCCAGGCTATGAGAATCGCACCGCCCACGCTTACTCCGCTGATCACCGCCAGCAGCGTGCGTCCCGTAGTCACCGCCTGCTCGGTCCCGAGCGTTGAGGCCTGAACGTCGGCATTTGCCGTGCTTACCAGCCCGTCCACCCCCGCAGCCAGCTCCGCGGCAACTTCCCGGTTGCGGTTCAGCAAGTCACGCTGGTTTGCCCCTATCCTAAGCTCGGTCTCCACTAGGTTGAAGGCGCTCTGTCTGCCCAGTCCAAACTCGAACAACCTAAGGAATGAAGCTTCCACCTTTGAATAGATGGGATACTCCGCCGCCGCGTTCAATGCTTGCTCAATGCGGCCGACCGTCGACTCAAAGCGCTCTCTGAGCGGCTCCAACAAGGCCGGGTTCGAAAGTGTGAACGCCGTTGCCAGCAGTTGGGCCGCTATGTTCGCCTCGGTCTGAAGAACGGAGAGATATCTGTAGTACAGGAACTGCTCTTCCGTAAAGTGGATGTCGCGAGAAACTGGGGGCTCACCTAGCTTGAAATAGCCATCGGTGGTAAACAACAACTGATCATCCGCCTCCGACACTATTACCCTCTCGAGGCTGCCTGACAGCGACTCAAGCTCCGCCCTAAAGGCCTCCTTCACCTGGAGCGTGCGGAACAAGTCAAGCTTTCCGATCTCAATGTCTTCTATGTTCTGGAAGAGCACATCGGCGCGGTTGCGAATCAATTCGAAGCGCTCGTCGCCCGATAGGCGCTCCTCCAGAGCCTCAAGCTGTAACTCCATCTCCTGACGAGTAGCGTCGATGCTTGTCGACACCTGTGACAGTTCATCCCGCGTTTCCGCTGAAATGAGGTTTGGTGCGGCGTTCACGAGAGTGGCGCTTTGCTGGGCCACACCGAACGACGCTACGACCTCAGGAACGCTCTCCTGGCTCACTCGAGTCTGAGCGTCTGCCACACGGTTGAAAGAAAGGATCCCGACGAGGCTCGCGGCCATCGTAACCAGCACTGCGCCGCCGATTCCCAGGTAGAGTTGTGCCGATATCCGATAGCGGCTATCCAGAAATGACTTGAGTCTGCTCCTCATGGCGCCGAGTCCCGAAGGGTTTCAACCGGCCGGTACTGTCCAGTGCTGTCAATTACCGTTAAGAAGACCTCATCAGAGCCCTGGTTGTCACCGTAGCCGTATCGTAACTGGAATCCGTCTATGTCGATATCACCTGCATCCCACAGGCTGTTCAAGAAACACTTCCGGTCCAGGTCCCTGCCACA
>JAAXHY010000465.1 GCA_012270665.1 Dehalococcoidia bacterium | reverse complement strand
GGTCTCTCGACCTCTCCTACCGAACGAACACTCAGGGCGACCGTCTTGCCGCCGATATCCAGAGCCCTGGAGAACACGCCGTCCATCAGCGTATCAGCGGCATACCTGCCGCGGCCATACACCGCGAAACCGGCCGACGCATCGAAGTCATACGGCGGCTCCGGTTCAAAGACGTGGGCAGCGGTGAACATCTACATCTCCAAGATCGCCAAGCGAGCGAGTCTCCTAATGAAAGACCGCTAGTCGAAGAAGTCCCTGTCCTCCTCGGACAGGCGCCTCTTTGCCGCATTCACGTTGAACTTCACACCCAGCCCGGGCGTGTCCCAAACCTCGATAAAGCCATCCTCCACTATCGGGTCCGGAAGCCCTTCGATGAGGTCGTACCACCATTCGGGCCTTCCGACCGGGTACTCCAATGCGATGTAGTTCCGGGGCAGAGTCGCCGCCAGGTGTACGTGCGCGGCCAGCCCAATGAGCCCGTCGGCAATGCCGTGCGGAGCCACCAGAATTCCATGCAGGTCCGCGAATTCGGCAATCCATTTCAACTCGGCTATTCCGCCGACGTCCAGCGGGTCGGGCCCTATTACGTTCACAGCCTTCTTCTCGATCAGATCCTTGAAATTCTGTCTCAGGTATAACTGCTCGCCCGTGTGTATCGGAGTCGAAGTGGCGCGGGTCACCTCGCGGTACAGATCCGGCAGAACATAGGGCGTATAGTCCCCGGTGATCATGTCCTCCAGCCACATCACGTTCAGCGGCTCCACGGCCTTTGCCAGCCGCAGCGCGTCCGGTACCGTGAGCCCGGGCCCGCAGTCCAGCGCGAGGCCGACCTCGTCTCCGAGCGCTTCCTTCATTGCCTCGATGCAGGCGACCGTATGCTTCAGGCCGCGCTCGGTCAGCGGCCCGCCGAACGCCGGCCTTACCCCCTGGGGCCGCTCGCCGTAGAAGTAGTCGGGGACNNCTCGCCATGTCCTCAGCGTAATGCTCGGGCGAGTTCCCTTCCAGCGGAATTCTCACGCCGCCGTTATAGACCCTGACCTTGTCCCTCACCTTGCCGCCAAGCAGCTTGTACACCGGCAGCCCCGCCGCCTTCCCGGCGATGTCCCACAAAGCGACCTCGATTGCGCTCACAGCGGCGCCCCAGGGCTTGAAGCTCCCCATCCTGCGTATCCTGTCAACGACTCGCTCCACGTCCGTGGGGTCCTGCCCCAGTATCATGTCGCGGTAGAACAGTACGTGCGGCTTCAGGTAGGGCTTCGTCCACTCAGCCTGTCCAAGACCGTCTATCCCACTGTCGGTCTTGACGCGCACGATAGGGTTGCCGCCGATGACGGCGCACTTCAGGTCGGTAATCTTCATTCGATCTCTCCTCCGGCGGCTCTAGCCCGAAGCCCAGACAGCGAATTCACTGGCGACTCTCCGGGACGCCTCCTCCGGCGTCCATCGAACCAACCATCTCGCGCCTCCGTAACATTACCACAATCCCTCCGCGTCCAACCGCCGCAATAACGCCGCTTCTTGCCACATGTCCCCGATTGAATGATAATGGCTTTGCACGCGCGACATTCCATGCGAGCGCCGACGACGAGGACTCCGGCAGGTCTCCTTAGGTTAAAGAGCTCTGACTCGCCACAGAGGAGCGACTCAAATGACCAAGACCCATGTTGTTACGGGAGTTACGGGCTACACCGGACGCTACATCGCCCGGCGGCTGCTGGAGAAAGGACATAGGGTGCGGTCCCTCACGGGACACCTGGACCGGACCGACCCCTTCGAGGGTCAGGTCAGGATGATGCCCTATCACTTCGACAATCCCGGCCTGCTCGCTCGCAGCCTCGTAGGGGCCGACACACTCTTCAACACCTACTGGGTACGCATGGCCTACGGGAATGTCACGCACGAGCGGGCCGCCGAGAATCTGAAGACGCTCTTCGCCGCGGCGCAGTGGGCCGGAGTTCGGCGCGTCGTGCATATAAGCATCGCCAACGCGGCAACCGACTCTGACCTGCCCTATTACAGGGGCAAGGCGATAGCGGAACAGTATCTCCGCGAGTTCGGGCCGTCCTACGCCATCATCAAGCCCACGCTCATCTTCGGGCACGGGGACATTCTGCTGAACAACATATCCTGGGCGCTGCGCCGATTCCCTGTCTTTCCCGTTCCCGGACGCGGCGACTATCCGGTCCAGCCGGGCTTTGTGGAGGACATCGCCGACCTGGCCGTCAGGCTGAGTGAGGGTGACGAGAATGTCGAGATGGACGCCGTGGGGCCGGAGGTGTTCAGCTACTCCGACTACGTGAAACTCGTCAGGCGCGCTATCGGAGCGAAGAGCGTCGTCCTGAAAATGCCTCCCGGCCTCGCGCTGCTCGGCTCTAAACTTGTCGGCGCGTTCGTAAACGACGTGACGCTGACCCGGGACGAGATAGACAGTCTGTCCGCCGGGCTGCTCGCGTCCAGAGAGGCCGGCGAGGCCTCCCTCCCGACCAGACTGACTCAGTGGCTCCCCGAAAACGCCGATGGACTTGGCCGACAGTATGCCTCGGAGATAGAGCGACATTACCGCTAAGCTGACTCTTGAGGGCAGTCAGGGTCTTTTCATTATTGACAGATAGGTGTAGCTCCCACGAGTTCGAAAAGTCTCTCTCAATGTCATGGCCTCTGTGTCTCCTCTGAGATTTGACCATGATCATATCCCCTCGCAGATAATGAAAAGACCTTGGGGCAAGCTGACTGCCAAATGAACTGCGTCATCCTATATACTGGACTCTCACCCAGTTGCCAGTTGATCAGATGGTTTTTCTACCTGCTGCGGGAGGGTTCGTTACAATGAGTATCCGCTCTTTTGGGATCGTGGGGGAAATGTATGACGACGTTCAACGCAAGAGTGCGTCTATGGTTAGAAACCGGAGGAGTCTGAAATGGCCGCATGCTACTTGGAGATTCGGTTTGGTATTGGCATTGCCGCTCGCGCTGACCGTTGTATTGCTCGCATTTATCCTTGGAGACGCAGGAAAGGCGCGGGCCTCTACGGATTGTCCAGATACTGATGTGTGGTGCGCCGCGCTCACTGTCGGGAGCGACGATGAAATCCTGTTCAGAAAAGGCTATTCCAAAGACGACTACGGCGAACTCGACACCGATACATTTACGTTTAACGGGCAAAATTACGTAGTTACTGAGATCCATGCGACTTCCGAGTATATTGGTGTCGCCATTATAAATAAGCTCCGGCTCGTACTGGAGCAGACGAGTTCCGCGAAAGACCTCAGGTCTCTCACCCTTCACATTGGGAACCAGTCCTTCCCAATCAAGGACGCTGATATAGAATCATCCTCGATAACCTGGATTATTAGTGATCCTGTCTTCTCCTCTGACAAGTATTCAGTGCGAATTCCGGCGGCTCCAACCGATGTGGCGCCGGATTTTGGAAAGGCGACAGTAAGCGACAAGAACTGGACGGTTGGCGGCGACATCGCCAGTCTCACTCTACCGGACGCGTTTGGAGGCGATGGAGACCTAGCGTATAGTATAACGCCCGGATTGCCGGACGGACTCGACTTCGATACCACCACCCGAATCCTGTCCGGCCGCCCCGAGGTCTCCCAATCTGAGCGGACATACACGTATAGAGTATCCGACTCAGACGATGACACCGCCGACTCAGACACGGACACTCTGAACTTCGCCATCACGGTTGCGCCGGACAAGGCTCCAACTCCAAAGGCGGCGTCAGGCAATGGTCGCGCGGCTCTGAGTTGGATCAAGCCCTCTGACACAGGCATCAGCGGCTGGGAAGGACGGACGAGGATTCAAGGAGGAAGCTGGGGAGATTGGACATCTCTGTCAACTACGGACTCCGACGGGTCTTCGCTTTTGGCGATATTCAGTGGTCTCACCAATGACCAGACCTACGATTTCCAGATCCGCGCCATAGCGGGCGCGGGGGCCAACGCCGCGCCAGGGGCAGCGTCTCAGAGGGTCAGCGCAACGCCTGCGGACTGTCAGACCGATATATGGTGCGCGACCCTGGATGTCAAATGGGGAGGGGGAACATGGGTCCTTTGGGGTGGAGAGTTTGACAACCCCTCATTCTTGTATGACGGGAAGGTTTATGAGCTTGGCTCGCTGGGGCAGATTGCTCATGAAATCACTCTTTACATTCAGCCTGTGAGGGACCTCAGATCTCTCACGCTTCACGTCGGGGACTATTCCTTCCCGTTCGAGGACGCTGAGGTAGGAGAAGATCGTCTGGTTTGGGATATTTCATCCTGGGGCATTAGCGGAAATCTCCTTGAATATCTTCAGAAGTATCCAGCGCGGATTCCGGCGGCTCCAACCGATGTGGC
>JAAXHY010000315.1:477-4310 GCA_012270665.1 Dehalococcoidia bacterium | reverse complement strand
CCGCGAAGGCGGGAACCCAGGGTTGAAGGGCCGGGCCGGTTGCAATACATCAGAAACACATTGAAGTGGTACTAGGCTATCAATCTATCCAAGAAACGTGGGGCGTGACGCGCTCCGTGCGCTTATTGAAGAATTCCCTGTCCAGGAAATGTGTCGGTACGAGGCGCGCGGCTAGTACCTGAAGCCCTCTATCATCTCCCATCTCTCGTCGTCATTGAGCTATTGGCTATGGTCTGAAGCTGTCAAGTGCCTCATCGCGTCGTGGGCCCCAAATACTCAGGTGGCTTTCGCATACTGAGCCTGTAACGACATAACCGATCCCCCCAGTGGACATTGAATCTTCCAAGATGATCAGTTCGGTCACGTCACTTACACAACTTCTGTCATCGTCCTCACGATACTTGAATTCATACCACTGCCGCGTGACTCCATCAACCGGACTAGTTTCACTGTGTTTGGTGAAAGATTTCACTTGTTGCGACCGACCTTGCTCCGAAGCGTAAGCTATTGCCCTCTCGCGACGCCACTTAGCGAAATCTTCAAGCTCATAGAAGATCCCCGCACTTGCCTCAAATGTCCATACATTGAGGAACGCGACACGTGTTGACCCCTCGAATCCCCAGAAGAACGAGAAGTCATGTTCCTCACTATCCTCGGAAAGATAGTAATGTAGACCCAAGTCCAGGCTATGCCCATGCAGGTTGTTCCGGTATATGTCGACGAATGTGTAGTGGTGAAGCTCGAAGCTGTCGAGAATCTCAGGCATATCACCCCAATCATCATCGGTAGCGATTCCGTCTGAGTCGCAGATTCGTCCACTAGCAATGGCGCCATAATCAAGATCGGTGAAGATGTGGTCTATGCCATAAATCCAGCAACCTGTTACGGTGTCGAAATATTCTAAGTGAAGCGAATAGAATTCGCGTCCACCCCTATCTGCCTGTTTCTCGAAAGAAGTGACATTGAATGTAGATGGGTAGTCTTCAGCTCCCGATGACTCGCTGACGGACTTCCACAGTTGGGCAAATCCGTCAAGTGTAAATATACCGCCGGCATAAAGATTTGGGAAAACCGATATACCAACAAACAATGGGTCGTCGTCCGCAACGAAGAAATCTGTATCGTCGTCGGAACTATCTGGCTCGAAACTCCACCCCGATGGAATGCTTATGCTCCAGCTATCAAGCAATCCACCCCATCTATCCCAACGCCAATCCGTAGTCGCACTTGGTGTGGCGACAGGTGTAGGAGAAGTGGTAGGCGCAGGCGTTGCGACAGGCGTAGGGGAAGTAGTAGGCATAGGCGTTACGCTTGGCATATTCCCGCCACTCTTGAGACCTTCCAGCCTGGACTTAAGCTCGTTTATGGCAACCGCGAAATAGACGCCTTCTACGAGGTCTCCGCTCGGATTCGTCAGCTGTTTTGCCGCGTTTACTCCGATTACCTGCCCAGCACGGCTGAACAACGGACCGCCGCTGTTGCCGGGGTTTATCACTGCGGTGTGCTGGAGGTATTCCACTCCCGTCTGGGCGAAATCCGGTCTCCGAGTGGATAGGATCCCATCGGTCACAGTCATGGGCTGGCCAAGCTGGTGAACCAGCAACGGATACCCTATGGCGATTACGTCTTCGCCCACCTGGACACGAGATGAATCTCCGAGTGGAACAGAATGAAAGTTCTCACCACCGTCTATATCAATGAGCGCGAGGTCAGCGTTTGCGTCCACTCCCAGAACGCTGGCCTGATGCTCTGTTCCATCGAACATCCTGACAGTTACGTTCTGATAGCCCTCTACCACATGCTCATTCGTAACGACATGTCCGTCTGAATCTATGATGAAGCCTGTCCCAAACCCAGTGCTGGAACCCGATATGGTGAGTATCTGAACCACGCTGCCTTGTACATTTCTGACCATTTCGGCAATCGTTGGAGTGGCTGTGCTAAAAGGTGTAGTTGATGGTGTGGTAGTCGCGGTCGGCGTAGGCTGCGCGGACAGCCGGATTCGTGCCTGCTCGACCGTTTCACCTGTGTGCGGCGCGATAAGGTACTCGATGAACAGGTCAGACAGAAGTTCGTTGAGTTCGTCGGAGAGAGCGCCCTTGTCGTCCGCGTCCGTGAGTACGGCGGTCAGGAACTGGAAGCCGGATTGTCCTTCAACAGACAGGCGTTCCTCAACCTGTTCGACCGTCTCACCCGTGCGCGGCGCGATAAGGTATTCGATGAGCAAGTCAGACAACAGGTCATTGGTGGCGTCGGAGAGTATGCCTCTGTCGTCCGCGTCCGTGAGTACGGCAGTCAGGAGTCCGAACGACGCAGATCCTGTGCCATCCTGCACATTGGGAGACGCTGACGCAATCCCCAGCGCCATGACGGACAGAAGAGCGAACACGCTGACTGCCGCTAGAGATTTCTTAGCTATCGGCAACGGTCGTCCTCCCCATCCAAAGGCCCGCTAGTTTATGGGCAAGCAGCATAATAGGGAAGTCTTTGAGAGTAGCGCAACCTATTACCCCTTATTTGCACATTTTATCCCTGAAATCGCTGTATGTTCACTTGCAAGGTGTCATCCCCCGACAGCAGCCCTTCCAAGATCATCCTCGCCACCTCGGAATAGAGTGACGCGCACCTCGTTTTGGAGAAGATAATCGGCTCTTATGCTATAAATATGCTATGATCAGAATTGGCTACCAGAGGATGTGCATGACCAGCGTCAACACTACAGACGACCTCCTGCGAATCGTGCGCGAAAACGAGGAGTTTCGCGCCGCGCTGAGACGCGAACTGCTTACCGACGATCTTCTGGAGTTACCCGCCCAAGTCGCCGTTATGCTCGAAACACAGAACCGCATACTCAAGGACATAGCCGACTCGCGGCAGACACAGAGCGCCTTGCTCGAAACACAGAACCGCATTCTGGCCGACCAGGACGATATGCGCCAGACTCAAAACCGCATACTCGAGGACATAGCCGACTCGCGGCAAACTCAGAACTCCTTGCTCGAAACACAGAACAAGATGAGTGGCGACCTCGAAGCGCAGCACGACATACTCAGACGGCAGCAAAGAGACTTTGGCAGATTCCGAGGAAACTACGCCATATTCGCCGCTAGGAGAAAGACGTGGGATATCGCCATGCTTTTCGCCCGCCTGCGCGGCGCGCGGCGGATACGTGAGAGAGTCCTAACCAGCAACGAGTTGAGTGATATGCTCGGCGAAAACTACGAAGCTGTGGACGCCCTGAACATTCGCGAAAGAGCATGGGGCACTTTCTCCCATGGCGACATCATCGCCGAGTTCACGGAGTGGAATGGTTCGGGTCCAGGTTTCTACATCGCGGTGGAAGCGTCTTACACCGGAGACAGAGAGGATGCGCGGCGGGCAGCCGACCACGCCAAGATTCTGCGGCGCGCGACAGGACTTGATACTTATGCCGTCGTCGCGGCGGTGAGGATAGCGCCCGATATGGATAGCGCCGTCTTCGACGACGCAGCCCGGTTCGTCGCGGCGAACGATGAGAATTCTGCGTTCTGGTATAAACTCGGCCTAGACGAATTGGAGCCAGATGACCCCTTTTAGGGCATAGGCTCCCGATCTATCAGCCCTTCAAGCGCCATCCTCGCCACCTCTTTGTCCAGGGGCTGGTTGTTGCTGCCGCACTTGGGAGAGTGGATGCAGGACGGGCAACCCGCCTCGCATGGACACTGGGATATGACCTCGTAGGTGGCGCGCCACAGGTCTTCTATGACCTCGTAGCCGTGTTCGGCGACCCCGACTCCGCCCGGGTGTCCGTCGTGGATGAACACCTGCGGCCTGCCGGTGTCCGGGTGCAGCGG
>JAAXHY010000315.1:0-341 GCA_012270665.1 Dehalococcoidia bacterium | reverse complement strand
CGGTCCAGCGTATAGCGGTCGGGAGTGAACCAGAGCGCGGTCGTCTCGTACTCTTGAGGAGGCAACTCGACGTACTCGTCGCCAAGCACTTCCTCGGTCTGATGCTTGATCCGCTTGAATCCCACGACGCGCGTAGAAACGTTCACCTCGCCCAGGAACACGGACACCTCCCCCACTTGCCTGCTTTTGTATGTGTTCAGGATGCGCGTCTCGGTGTAGTCGCGCACCTGTGTGTAGTAGGGAGCGTCTGTGAGTGAGCAGTACGCTGTGTGCGAGTCCAGGTCGAGGTTCTTTACCAGGTAGGACTCGCCCTGGTGAAGGTAGATCGCGCCCGGGTGCAG
>JAAXHY010000048.1 GCA_012270665.1 Dehalococcoidia bacterium | reverse complement strand
TTCTCCACCACCACCGTCTCGCCCGGCACCTGCACCTCTTTTACCACCTCCTTCTCCACCACCACTGTCTCACCCGGCACCTCGACCTCTTTGATGACCTCTTTCTCCACCACCACCGTCTCCCCCGGCACCTCCACGGTCTTGACCACCTCCTGGGTCACCACCTTTTCGACGGGGACTTCTTTGATGACCTCCACCTCGACCACGCGCTCAGTCTCACATGCCGCCGCGATTAACGCGACCAACAACATGATGACCACAGACATCAGAAGCGTCCTGACATTTGCCGCTTGTAACTTCATAGTTTCTCCTCCTGACGAGATTGCAAAACCGAAATAGCGAAGAGAGCGTTATCCGAGATATGCGGTAAGACCCGAAGCAGGATTCCCACCAAACGTCAGCCTGTCGGTCTCGCGGCGAATTGACTAGACCGGAAGCGCCCACAGTCGGCGTCCGCTGCTCATCATTAAATTCAGGAATGCGCATTCCTGAATGTTGGCAGATTATCACCGCGAATAATGTCTGTCAATTTCGCCGGCTAGGGCAGAACCTGTATCAGGTTAGTCGGTGGTCGCCCGTTCGTCATTCCCGGGAAAACAGGAATCCAGGATGGAGGTGCGGTCGAATCCGGGACAGTGTCGACTTTGAAAAGGTCCTATCTCCGCCCGTAGCGAGTAGCATCAGACTGTTGATGGTATAATTGCGCTGGCAGGGGAGCCGGAATCTCCGTTCGCGCTGAAAGGATCTGTTTTGTTCTTTTTCCAATGGGACCAGGACGACCTCAAGCATCTCGGGGCAATTGCGGCCTATATGCTTGTGGGCGTCCTGGGTATCGTCTATAAGTTGATGAACAGTAGCGACCTGGAGACGTTTCTGAGCGGACTGGCAGACGTGGGAGGCGCGGTATTCATCGTCGGACTTGTAACAGAGGGAGGAGTTTGGATCATGGTCATGGCTCTTGGAAAACTCAGCGAAGCCAGAAGACGCGGACGCGAGGAGGGACGAGCGGAAGGACGCGCAGAAGGACTTGAAGAAGGACGCGCAGAAGGACTTGAAGAAGGACGCGCAGAAGGACTTGAAGAAGGACGCGAGAAGATGGCGCAGGCAATGCGCGAGCTCGGCAGGCCCGAGACCGAAATCCAGCAGGCGCTCGACCGGTTCGACAACCGCAGAAACGGCGAACGCGAAAGGTAGCCCGTTCAATGGTATTCGCATTTGGAAAACTCATCGAAGAAAGAAGACGCGGACGCGAGGAAGGACGCGCCGAAGCGCTTGCGGAAGAACGAGCCAGGATACTTGCAGAGGCGATTGTGTGGGCGCGCGAGGCGGGACGCGACGATATGGCGCGGGCAATGCGAGCGCTTGGGAGGCCTGAGAGCGAAATTCGGCAGGCGCTGGACTGGCTGGACAGGCCCGAGAACGACGAACGCGAAAGGTAGGCCGTTCTCGGAAGACCGGGACATCCCTGTATCAGCGGAGATATATCAGCTCAGCTGTCTCAGGCGAGGGTCCAGCAAGTCCCGCATCGCGTCGCCGAACATGTTGGTGCCATAGACCGCGAGCGCCAGCACGAAGCCGGGCCAGAATGCTAGGCCGGGGGCCATCTCCATGTAATTGCGGCCCTCCCAGTTCAGCATACCGCCCCAGCTCGCGACCTCGGGCGGAAGCCCGTATCCCAGGAAGCTGAGCCCCGCTTCCGTGATGATCACTGTTGGCAGTCATCACCGCGAATAATGTCTGTCAATTTCGCCGGCCCGCGCCGGCGTTAGGCCATGGGCTTGACGTCTGGCGCTTCCAGAAGGGACGCGCCGTAGTTCTCCAGCGCCGTGTCGCTCACCATGAAGTGCTGGGCGGCGGCGTTGATGTTGCGGAGGCA
>JAAXHY010000305.1 GCA_012270665.1 Dehalococcoidia bacterium | reverse complement strand
TGATCTACAAGCCGTAAGAAAACTGTTAGCGATGATAGAAGACATCGAATAAGACTAAGCAAAATCAGGGGTGGCATTATGCTTACTACAACCGTAGCCGGAAGAACCTGGAACTTCAGCCACGCTATTGGACGAAACGCCGCGGCCGGGAACGGATTCACGCAGCCGGTTGATGTGGCTGCTGGGCCGGAAGGCATCCTGTACGTCCTGAGCCGTGGAAACGACGGCATCGGCGGAGTCACCGCGCAGAACAAGCGCATAGGCAAGCTCACGATAGACCAGGAATTCATTGGCGATTTCGCCAGGGGCATTCTCACCTGGCCCGCCGGACTCGCAGTTGACGCCAACGGCAATATCTACTGCTCCGAAGAATTCGAGGATAGAATCTACATCTTCAACGAAGACGGCGAAGAAGTCGGCTCTTGGGGCGAATCGGGATCGGACGAAGGACAGATCAAAGCCCCGTCAGGGCTCGGATTCGACAGTGATAACAACCTGCTCGTCGCCGACGCTCACAATAACCGCGTCCAGAAATTTACCGCCGGCGGCCAGTACCTCGCCACAATCGGCGAGGGCCAACTCAACTCCCCATGGGGCATCGGTCTCGACTCCGACGACAACATCTACGTCGCCGATTGGGGCAATAACTGCGTCCGCAAGTTCTCTCCCGACGGCGACCTACTCCTGACCTTCGGAGGCTCCGACCTGGACAACGGCGGCGATCTGGATCATCCTGCCAGCGTTGCAGTCGACAGCGAGGGCGATGTATACGTCTCCGACTGGGGCAACAAGAGAATCCAAATCTACGAACCCAACGGCTCGATTATCACCGCGCTCCACGGCGACGCCGTAGAGTTCAGCAACTGGGCCGCCGAGGTCATCAACTCCAACCCCGACGCGCAGAAGGCTTACAGGCGCGTCAAGGACAGGACCCCTCTCGGTCTGTTCGAGCGGCCGGTCGGCCTGACGATTGACTCCGAAGACCGGCTCATCGTTACAGACTCCACCCGCGGCAGACTCCAGATCTACGCCAAAGAGAAGGACTACATGGACCCACAGTTCAACCTCTAGTCCTATTCCGGCATACTAGCATAAGTACGGGGCGGCCCTGAATTTCCAGAGGCCGCCCTTGGTTTTGCTCCATCGCGCGGGGACGATGGAGCAGTACTGTACTTTCAGACAGACTACTTCATTGACACTAAATCGCGCCAAATGTAGGATAGCTATGGCGTTTCCATAGTTCGCTATAGCTATTCGCGGCGTAATCGGTGGTTGTTTTATCAGATGAGAGATAATTCAAGCATCTTGCCAGAGACGGCGGCGTCCGTTTACGACGTTCCGGCCTTTCGTGACATCCAATACTCGGCATACCGAGCCGAGTTACGTGAATTGCGAGTCCAGCTCCTGCTCATGCAGGAGTGGGCCATGCGAGAAGGGGAACGCATAGCCATAGTCCTAGAAGGCCGAGACGCCGCGGGCAAAGGCGGGACCGCCGCCGGCATCGCCCGCTACCTCAACCCTAAGACCGCAAGAATCATCAACCAGGGAATACCAAGCCCCAGGGAGATGCGCAACTGGCTTGGCGTGCACTACAAGATGATGCCACCTAGGGGCAACATCACCGTCTTCGACCGCTCATGGTACTCGCGCGCCCTCGTTCAGCCCGCGATGGGATACTGCTCGATGAGGCAGTACCACTACTTCATGAACAAAGTGAACGACTGGGAACAGGCCCTCGTTGACGAAGGCATATCCATCCTGAAGATATACCTGTCGGTGTCCCGCGAGTCCCAGCAGCTCCGCTTCAGGCTGCGCCGCCGCAGCGAACTCCAGTACTGGAAATACTCCGCGAACGACCGCAAAGTCTCCGAACGATGGAACCTGCTCACATATTTCAAGGAAAGAATGTTCGCCGTTACTTCCACCGACTATGCCCCCTGGGTTATAGTGAACTCGGACAACAAACATCAGGCTCGGCTGAACGCCATTCACTACATCCTTAGCAGGTTCGATTACGACGGAAGCGACGTTGACATTGACCTGCACCACCTTGAAACGATCAACGAAGAGTCAATAGATATGGTTGTGGACGGCGTTCTTTTCACCGGACTGAACGCCGATCAGGCAGCGATATTGGAACGGATACATATGCATGAATAGAGACGATCTGCCGCAGATGCCGGCCGCCGGGGGACTCGTTCTCTGCGGCGGCCACGCATTACTGATTAGAAAGCACCTCAGGTGGGACCTGCCAAAAGGCAAAGTCAAGAAGCGCGAACCCGCCGAGAAGTGCGCCCTCCGTGAAATATCCGAGGAGACCGGACTCGATAAGGCTCTCCTATCCATTCGCCAACCCCTCTGCCGATCCAGCTACGTCTCATACTACTCATACGGCCCCGTGAACAAGACGGTGGACTGGTTCATCCTCGACTACGCCGGCGAGGTCTCTGATCCCCTCACCCCCGACCTGTCCGAAGACATAGATATGTG
>JAAXHY010000295.1 GCA_012270665.1 Dehalococcoidia bacterium | reverse complement strand
GTTCAGATCCCGCTGGCGCGAGATGAAAGACCAATGAGCGAACGAGACGACTTCTTGGCGAACATACGCGGCGCGCTCGGACGCTCGGCGCCGCTGGAAGCTCCCATATCAGAGGCTCCCCACAGCGCGGGCCCTCCGGGTGAACTTGACCGCCGCGTAGAGATGGCGCGCGAACTCATCTCCCGCGACGCCGATAATCTCATGTCCGTACTAGCGAGGGTGGCCCAGACATCCGGCTGGAAGGTGACTCGCGTTCCCGACGCTCAAGCCGCCGGCGACTACGTACTCGAGGTCGCGAGAGAGATAGAGGCCCGGTCCCTGGTCTATTCGCTCCACCAGGTAGTGCGCTCCGCCCTGCGCCTGGACGCGCTCTCCGAGGCCGGGATACAGGCCGAGCCGGTCGTCCTGGGCCACGAGTCCGAAGAACGGGACGCCGAAGACCGCGCCAGGCTCAGGACGGTCATGGAGGCCTCGGACATAGGCGTGACCGGCGTTGACTACGCCATATCAGAGACCGGCACCTGCGTCATCATACCTCGCGCCGGGGTCAGCAGACTCGTCTCGCTTCTGCCCCCCGTGCATATCGCGCTGGTGGAACGCGGACAGGTACTCCCCAGCCTGGACGAACTCTTCACTCTCAGGCGCGACGATTTCGTCAACGGCAATCTGGGCAGCTACATGAACCTCATAACCGGCCCCAGCCGCTCCGCGGACATAGAGTACAAGCTCATCACAGGCGTGCACGGCCCGGGTGAAGTCCACATGGTACTTATCAGCTAGGGCGGTACTGTATGCGCTCAGTGGAGGCGCGCTTACGGCTGTCGGATGGTTTGCCAGCCGGTGTCCCAGATTTTCAGGAACTTGAGATTCACGGATTTCAGACGGGGGTACTGTCCGGTTCTGATTCGCTCTATATCGTATTCGGGAATCTGAATCGTTGTCATACATGAACCATCATCTCTGAACCCATTTCTGTCGAAATTGAAATTCAGTTCCTCGAAGCCGGCTTTTCGTCGCTCGATTGGAAGTTCATTCTTGTCAGCGGGCGCCAGACTCAGGAAGAACGCGGTTTGAGCGTTTTTTGATGAGCATGGGCGTTTCAAGTAGGTCATCTCGTTCCCGTTTAGAAACACCCTGAACAGTCCGTTTATGACAACATCGCCTGGGGGGACGTCTTCGTCGAGCGCGACGGGTGACAATTGGGTCGCAATATCGGGGAAATCATTCAGAACGTAGAGCTTGCCTCCACTGACAGACACAAGCTTGATCTCGCCTTCATAGAAGCCTCCGATTGCCCGCTTCAGCGTCTGTCTTGGAACGTTGTTATCGAACATGAGGAACAGTCGCTCCGGTGGAGGGGCTGTCGCAGGGCGCGAATCGAGAATGAACCTGATGGTATCCCTGATGTCCGTAGAGCATCTTTCGAGGTCCTCTCTGCCGCACTGCCCATAGAAGTAGTAGTCCGACTCCAACTTGTCATAGAACCAGACGACCGGAGCGGCGTAGCTTCCGACATATACCGCGTCGTCGCCCTTTCGATGTTCTTCCAGGGCGATCATAGCCTGCTTGACGCCAATACGGACCCGATACGGATTGGTCTGTATGAGGTCGTAGATTCCGCCGGCCGCCACAACCAGAACTATTGTGACCATCAGCCAATTCCTGGCCGCGGCAAGGGTGAATTTCTGAACCGTAGAGTGGAAAGCGTATCCAAAGCCGAGGAATATAATCGGACCCAGGTAGATGTTCTGGCGTATGTCTCCGAGAGGGTACATCTTCAGAAGCGCGGCGCAGGATACGATTGCGATGGACAGGGCGAATACAATTGGAATAGCGTCGAAATTCGGCCTCCTCCATGATCCCGATAGAAGGAACGCGAACAGCGCGAGCGCCAGCGCCGCCACGACTTCCCAGACATGGTATCCAAACATTCGCCATAGGCGAGCGACGAGAAATTCCAATACATCGGCCGGATTGTACAGTTGGCCATGGTAGTAACTCTGTCGCAGGTAGCCTGATACCGCCCATCCGCTTCCATCCCACTGCCCGGACAGGGTTACGAGCGCGATGGCGCATCCCAACGCGAAGCAGGCGCAGGGCCAGATCAAATCTCGCCCGAGTTCCAACATGGCGCGAAGACGGTCTGAAGCATAGACGTCGGGACGGTCACGCAAGGCGGCCCGGACTGACGCCACCAGGATGGCAGCTATTACGGCGACCGAGAACAGCGCGAGACCATATTGGAGAATCGGCGCGAGAAACAGCGTACAACAGAGCAAGAATTTCTTGCGGTCTCTCAGATAGAGCAGAAGACCGGCTATCATGAGGACTGCGATCAGCGCGTCCAGGCCGTACTCTCTCGCGTCGCGGGCGTGTTCGATTCCGGCGGGGGAGAGCGCCGCCAGAAGGCCGGATATGAACGCCACGGGTCGGCTGATTCCCGCTCGGGGCAGCAGAAACAGGAAGACGGAAACCGTCAGGGTACTGGCGAGCGCGGGGATGAACCTTATGCTGAAAGGTGAACTTTCGACCAGTTGCGCTGCCCAGAGCATATATGGATAGAGCAGCGGTGAGGAGTTTTCGTGGCGAGTGTGTAGAACTACCTCCCAGAACCCGCCGTTCGAGTTGTTGGCGACGACCGCCTCATCAAACGAAAGAGAATGTTCGGATAGATTATAGAATCGGAGCGCCGCCGCCCCGATGAGCAGCGCCAAGCAAGCTGCGTAGTACAAATGTACGGGGGGGGGGGGTAATAGTCTAAGCGACGGCAGATTCACAGAGAATTCTATTGAACCGGATGGCTTGGTTCGTGGTTGCCCGGGGGCGCGGCGCTAGCGCTTCCGCCCAGCGTCTCCGCCCCGACCTTCATCATCCGCGCCGCCTGCTCAGCCGCGTCCGCTATCAACTCGGCTGAACGCGCCGACGCCTCTTCCAGGCTCATCGGCGCGTTCGTGATGGACACCGCCGCCTCGATCCCGCGCTCGTGCACCAGCCGGTAGCGGTCGCCGAGCGTTCCCGCTATCGCTATGACCGGAATCCCGCGCCGTCGCGCCCGCTCAGCCACGCCTATCGGAGCCTTGCTGTAAACCGTCTGGTAATCCAGCGCCCCCTCGCCGGTCAGGACCAGGTCAGCGCCCTCTAGCGCCTCTTCCAGACCCACCGTATCCAGGATGATGTCGACTCCCGCGCGGAGCTCCGCGTCCAGAAAAGCCACCATGCCGCCGCCCAGTCCACCAGCCGCCCCCGCGCCCCGCAGGTCGTTCACCTCAGCCCCAATGTCCTGTCGCGCGATCTCTGAAAAGCGCAGCAACGCGGTGTCCAGGGTCTGAACCATCTCCGGCGTAGCCCCCTTCTGAGGCCCATATATCGCAGACGCTCCCTCCGGCCCGGTCAGCGGGTTGCTCACATCGCAGGCCACAAGAAAGGACGATTCCGCGACGCGAGGGTCAATTCCGGTCATGTCAATGCGGCTGAGGTTCGCCAGCGCCGCGCCCCCGCGCGGCAGTTCGTTTCCAGCATCGTCCAGCAGCCGCGCGCCCAGCGCCTGCGCCATGCCCGCGCCCGCGTCGTTCGTCGCGCTTCCGCCGATTCCCATGATGAACCGCCGGAACCCGTCGTCCAGCGCAGCGCCGACTATCTCACCCAGACCATAAGTGGTAGCGTTCAGCGGGTCCCTCCGGTCCAGCGGCGCCAATGCCAAGCCCGATGTTCGCGCCATCTCTATGACCGCCGTAACTCCGTCGCCCATCGCGCCCCACTCGGCGGTCCTGCGCTCTCCCAACGGCCCGGTGACCTCCGCCTCCCGTATCTCGCCCCCCGAGCCCTCTACCAGCGTTTCCAGCGTCCCATCCCCGCCGTCCGCGACCGGAACCAGCGTCACGTCGGCGTCAGGGAATACCGCTAGGATGCCCTTCCGCATCGCTTCAGCGGCGTCCAGCGCCGATATGCTTCCTTTGAACGCCTGGGGCGCAATCACAATCTTCATAGTGGACGGATTATACACCCAAGCCCACCTTCAATACACTGGCCGGAGAATACTCTGCGCAATTACCGCCACTTTCGTGATGCTTCCACTCCCGTCCGCTTTTCTCGGAAATCCGATGTGATAGTATAGAAATACAGTCTGAACAGAGGACATTTCTATGCCCCGACAGAAGAGTTCCGTCCCTACTCGACAACTGTACGCTCAGATCAGGGAAGACCTCTATCTCAGCGCCAAGGCGAGAGCGGCTGAGATGCGCGTTCCGCTTAGAACTTTCCTGGAAAACGCGCTTGAGATGGCGCTGAACGGCGACCAATCCCAGCCTTCCGTACCCAAGCGAGAATCCGTCTGGAGCGACGAATATCTCTCGATGCAGCGGCGTCAGCCTGTCGGATCGCCCGTTCAGCTCTCCACGGACGAGGCTTCGGCCATTCTCCGAGAGGCGATAGGATCAGACGCTCGATAGTCGGATGTATTCCTACACACGGATTCCGCTGACCACACCGAGGAGCGATTGGCGATGGATGCCCATGTCATACTGGACACGAGGATAGTCGAGAGCGTCTGGCGCGGCGGCCCCGAATCCGAGTGGGTCTCGCTCATCGTCAGCGGGGACATCCAGGCGTCCGTATCATCACTGTCCGTAGCCGAGGCTTTCCGCAGGATCCCCGACAGGCGCGCCGAGATACAACTGATAGCTCTGCTCTCAATGGTGGACGTGATAGACCTGAGCGACGAAATCGCTAGGCGAGCGGGCGGCATAGCGCGCGAACTCGAGTCCGATGACGCCTCCCTGATACCGAACGCCGCCGTCGCTGCCACCGCTCTCCAGACGGATCTGCCCGTAGCCTGCGTCGACGACGACTTCTTCGAGGCCATGGGCTGCAAGATAGCCTCTCCCGGATGATAGCGCGGCTGAATCTATGGCTTTCGCTCGAAGAGTCCCTTTACAACCCCACGACCGTATATTCAATACCAGTTCACAGGCGCGGACCATGATAGAACGGCTGAGGACATTGAGACGTGCATTGCTCGCGCTGGGCGCGCTGTGCAGCCTATTCCCCATTGCCTCGGGTGTAATAAGCGCCCAGTCCCAGCCTGGAGCCGGCGGCGTGACGGTGGGCCGGCTCGACGGCCCGGTTGACCCCGTCTCCGCGCGTATCCTCCGCGG
>JAAXHY010000345.1 GCA_012270665.1 Dehalococcoidia bacterium | reverse complement strand
TGATGTAGTCGGCAACCCAGGAATAGCCCACCACCACTTTGGCCAACCCTAGATCCTTTGATGCGATGCCATCTATGTATCTGAGCGCCTGACGTTCAGCGTCTGTGATGTAGTCTGTGACCCAGGGGTATCTGGTCACTACACCCGCCAGAGCAACGTCTTCCGAAGCTATGCCATCTATGTGGCTGAGCGCCCATCCTTCGTGTTCCATGATGTAGTCCGCAACCCAAGAGTAGCCCGACACAACCCTGGCTAACGCTAGATCCTCTGACGCCATGCCGTCTATGTGGCTGAGTGCCCGCTCTTCGTGTTCGGTGATGTCGTCCGCAATCCAAGAGTAACCCAACACGATCTTAGCCAACTCTGGATCCTTAGCTGAGATGCCGCCCAAGTAGCTGAGAGTCGACCGCTCGACCCATGTCAGATCGTCAGCAACCCAGGAGTAATCCGACACAGCCTTGGCCAACCCTAGATCCTTTGATGCAATGCCGTCAAAGTAGCTAAGAGTCGACCGCTCGACCCATGTCAAATCGTCCGCAATCCAAGAATATCCTGCCACTACATCCGCCAGTGTAACGTCCTCTGACGCTATACTGTCCAAGATGGACAGTGAGACGACTTCATCCGCCCTCGTATCGTCCGCAATCCAAGAATATCCTGCTACTACATCCGCCAGCGCAACGTTCTCTGACGCTATGCTGTCTATGTGGATGAGCGCCCACCCTTCGTGTTCCGTGATGCCGTCCGCGACCCAAGAGTAACCCGACACAACCTCGGCCAACCCCAGATCCTTTGCTGCGATGACGTCCAAGTAGCTGAGAGTCGACCACTCGACCCATGTCAGGTCATCCGCAACCCAAGAGTAGCCCGACACAACCCTGGCTAACGCTAGATCCTCTGACGCCATGCCGTCTATGTGGCTGAGCGCCCGCAGTTCATCTTCTGTGAGATCGTCCGCAACCCAGGAATAGCCTGCCACTACGCCCGCCAGCGCCACATCCTCTGACGCCATGTCGGACAGGATGGACAGCGCCGCAAATTCATCCATCGTGGGACTGTCAGCAATCCAGGAATAGCCTGCCACGACATCCGCCAGCGCCACGTCATCTGACGCTATGCTGTCTATCTCGCTTAGCGCCCGCAGCTCATCTTCTGTTACATCCTCGGCAATCCAGGAGTAGCCTGCGACCAACTTTGCCAGCGTCGCGTCGCTGTCTGCCAAGCCGTTCAGAAGCCGCAGCGCCTCACTTTCTTGGTATTCGACGCCGTCCGCATACCACGCATAACGAAGCGCCTGGTCGGCCAGCCCAAGGTCGGCCATCGCGATGCCGAGCAGGCTATCGAGGGATGAAGACTCCAAGGCGTTGATGCCGTCGGTAACCCACCGCATCTTCGCAACCAGCTCGCCAAGGTCTGAGTCTTCGAGCCAGATGGCGATGATTGGCTCTGCGACTATGGAGCGTTCTGCGTCTGATGGGCTATCCAGCCATGGAATGAATTGCGATATTCGCGCGGCGGCGACCTCTCCATGCGTCGGCGTCGGTGTTGGCGGAACGGGAGTTGGGGTAGCTGTCGGTGTGGAAGAGGGCGTCGGCGTCGGCGGAACGGGAGTTGGGGTATCTGTTGGTGTAGGAGAGGGCGTCGCCGTTGGAGATGGCGTTGGGCTCGGCTCCTCCGAAACGGCAACTAAGCGGGGTGGTTCGACAGTCGTGGGATGATCGGATGCCTCCTCCCCGCAGAAGGTCAGCAGGACGGCGGCGATGGCGGCTAGTATGTAAGTAAATCGCAACGAACCCATATCACTGCGCTGGCGTCTAACAGGACACACGCTAAGTCGGATTGACATAGCTATGGACTTACCCATAGATAGGAACAGCAACCGCCTATCTGATGGAGGAAGACCATTATGGAGTATAGTATAGCGAAATTCGACTCGATGTCCCCGGTCTGACGAAACTGATGGACGAAGATTAACGGCGAAGGAGGGATACGATGAGACTCGAAGGCAAGGTTGCATTGATTAGCGGCGGCGCGCGCGGTCAGGGCGCGGTGGAGGCGAAACTGTTCGCCAGCGAGGGCGCGAGCGTGGTGATAGGCGACATACTCGACGACCTCGGCAGACAGGTCGAGGCGGAGATAGCCGAGTCCGGCGGCAGCGCGACCTACGTCCACCTGGACG
>JAAXHY010000343.1 GCA_012270665.1 Dehalococcoidia bacterium | reverse complement strand
CTCTCGTAAACCCGTATCTTGGCCCGGTCGTCACCGAACTGCGCTCCGGCGCGCGACTGCTCCCGCTGCGCCGCCATCGCGCGCTCGAACCCATCCATGTCCACCTCGACACCCTGCTCTGACGCTATCTCGCTCGTCATCTCCACCGGGAAGCCATGCGTGTCCCACAGCCGGAACACCACCTCGCCCCATAGCGTGCTCGTGCCCTCGAGTTCCTGCGTCAGCAGCGAGTAGCCGTTCTGGAAGGCCTGCTGGAATCTGTCTTCCTCCAGTCCCAGCACCGTGTGGATGAACTCTCGGTTGTTGACCAGTTCGGGATAGATGTCACCCATCTTCTCGATGGTCGTATCCGCGATCTCTCCCAGGAAGTTACCCTCTATGCCGAGCCGCCGCGCATACCGGATCGCCCGACGAATCACGCGCCTCAGCACATACCCGCGCCCCTCGTTGCCCGGGACGACTCCGTCAGCCACTAGGAACGTCACGCTGCGTCCGTGCTCCGCGACCACACGAATCGCGTATGTGGACTCGGTATCCTCGCCATATCTGTGTCCGCTTATCTCCTCGACCTTCGAAATGATTGGCGTAAACAGATCCGTCTCATACCCCGTATCCACGTCCTGCAGGATACGGACCAGACGCTCAAACCCCATTCCTGTATCCACACTGGGCGCGGGCAGGTTGTCACGGCTGCCGTCGAGGTGATGATAGAACTGCATGAACACCAGGTTCCACAGTTCCACGTAGCGGTCGCACGCCTCGCCGTTGTCCTTGTAATTCTTGCAGTTGGGAACGCAGTCCGTCGCCCCGCAGCCATGTCCCGGCCCGTAGTCATAGTGAAGTTCGGAGCAGGGCCCGCACGGACCCTCGTCTCCTGCTGGTCCCCACCAATTCTCGTCGTCTCCATAACTATAGACGAGATCCCGCGGAATACCCTTGTTCACCCACAGTTCCCGCGTCTCCTCGTCAGTCTCATGCACCGCCGCGGCGAACTTCTCAAGTGGAATCCCATAACCCTCGGTCATAAGCTCCACCGCGAAGTCCACTGCCTGCTTCTTGAAATAGTCCCCGATGCTGAAGTTGCCCAGCATCTCGAACAGCGTGTTGTGAGTGGCGTCGCCGACCTCCTCGATATCTGGCGTGCGGAAGCACTTCTGAGAGGTCGTCAGCCTGCGGTTGGGCGGTTCGGCTTCTCCGGTGAAGTAGTACTTGAACTGCACCATGCCCGCGCTCGTGAACAGCAGCGTAGGATCTCCAACCGGAATCAGAGAAGCGCTTGCCATGCGGCTGTGCTCTTGGGACTCGAAATAGCTCAGGAATGTCTCTCGCACTCGTTCGCTTGTCCAGTTTTCTTTACTCATATCGAATTTCTCACCTTGCGTTACATTGGTCTGTCCGGTGACGCAATACGACACGGACGGAATTCACATCATCGGAAAGCAATAGGAAAGCTCGCCTGCTAATCAGGCGGCGAAGATCATGCCGCCACAAGGCGGGAATTCGCAATATACGAACCCGCCCGCGCGCACCTCTCAACTTGGGAAAGACTGTATCTCATCAGAGAACAATCTGATTTTCTGTGGAGTAGATAGTACATAAGACGAGATTGATTTTAGGTCACGGCTTTGCCGAGTGTCAATTTGGCCCATGCAACGCCCGCGTGCGGACATTTCCTATTGTGTCAGATACCCGGAAATCGCCATAATTCTGGGCATGAATGGTTTCGGGGAACTTCCGGTTGGCTCTGTGCCCCAGGCGTTGACTCTGAATCTGCTGCTTGGATTTGTGGCAGCCGTCTGTATTGCGTTGTCCGGCTGCGGTGTCGAAGAAGACGTGCTCGTATTCGCTGCAACGAGCCTGCGCGACCCAATCACTGAAATCAGCCACAGGTACGAAATCAGCGGCGGCGCAAACATAGACCTCAGCTTTGGAGCTTCCCAATCCCTGGCTCAACAGATAGCGAGCGGAGCTCCGGCTGACGTGTTCATATCCGCTGGCGCCGCGCCGGTTGACTTTCTGGACGAGAGAGGCTTCGTCTCGAATGAAGAATCCCGGCGACTACTGGGCAATGAGTTGGTCGTAGTTATGCTGGATGAAAATCCCGAAATTAACTCCTTGGAATCACTCACCTCGGACGCCATAGAACGACTCGCCCTCGCGGACCCCGCGCTCGCTCCCGCGGGCGCTTACGCCAAAGAAGCCCTGCTGTCAGAGGGAATCTGGGACGGACTGCAAAGCAAACTCCTGCTCGGAAAGGACGTGAGGGCTGCGATGACCTACGTCGAAGTGGGAAACGCCGACGCAGGCATCGTTTACCGCACCGACGCCCACAGCTCGGACTCACTCCATGTCATTCACACCGTCGAGCCCACGCTGCACTCTCTAATCATCTATCCGGCTGTTGCGGTAAACGGTTCCGCCAATCGGGAGGAAGTCTCTGAGTATCTGAACTTTCTCTCCTCAGACGAATCTATAGCCG
>JAAXHY010000017.1 GCA_012270665.1 Dehalococcoidia bacterium | reverse complement strand
TCCTCATAGGAGAGGAAAATTTCCTCTTCGCCGGCGAGCAACCAGACGCCGTGCGCAGAAATGCCCGTGACTTCAACTTCCGAAGTGCTGATGCCAAGCGGCTCGGAACTCATTCTGATGCTCCTCCACTATCTCTTCTGCTTCCTTCAGTTGGCGACGGGACAGTCCATAATTCCTCGCGAGTTCAATCTCTGGCTCCAACCAGAACTTGGCCTCACCTTCCGCGCGGATAACGTGAACATGCTTCCGCGGTTCCTCCCGTGAGAAGAAAAAGAACCGAAATCCTTGTTCTCTGTGAATAGTGGGAGCCATAAACAGTTCCGTAGATGCATAACGACCGAGCTCAGCCGCGGACAAGCCGCGTAGCGGGACGGCCGGCCGTCGGCTGAAGCGCCGAGTTAGCCCTGCGCTTACTCTGGATATGAAACACGGTTGTTAGTCTCTAGCTTAATATAGTGTTTTTTCTGTAACTCTGCGACAATCTTCTCTCTGTCTTGTTCAGACAGACCGCCTCGAAACTGAAACATGGCGCTGATTGAATTGAGCAGTGCATCTTTCTTCGCAGGGCGCAGCTTCCTGATACGCTCTGCGACATACTCCGCTAAATCAGATGTATGGTTCTTCCCGCTCGCGACGATAGGACCTCGCTCGGGGTTTTGCTCCTCTTCCTCTTTACGCGCAAGCTGAATAAGCAATTGAGCTAGCCTGAATTTGTCTCTGTAGCTCAGACTCCTTGCCTCCTGCGACAGTTCATTGTAAGTCACTTTTTTCACGCCCCCCGCAAGGCATGTTTCAAAGGGCTAACCACTGATTATCAGGCAACTCTGCATTGATAATGCGATATTGGACCGTGTTTCAGGCGAATCTGCCATGCGCAATGTCACCGTTCATCAGTCGGACGGAAGTCACCGACGCGAACGTGGTCACGGAATCATGAACCCACTCGCATGACTTCACCATGAGGTGAGGGACGACGCCGCGCCGTCCCCCACCGGTGCCCGACTGGACGTGGCTCGCCTCAGCGGTCAAGCCAGACCTCGTCCATCGGCTGCATCGCGCCCCACACCGTCTCCGGCGGGTTCATCACCGTCTTGTGCGACGCCGTGACGTAGGGCTCCTCGTTGATGTAGTAGAGCGGCAGATCCTCGTTGACGTGGAGCTGGAACTCCTCGTACAGCGCCTTGCGCCTGTCGAAGTCGAGCGTCTGTCCCGCCTCCTGGAGCAGCGCGTCCACCTTCTCGTTGCAGTAGCCCTGGGTGTTCGACCAGATCTGGTTCTTGATGTTGCCGCAGAGGTAGATGCGGTGCACTCCGATGACCGGGTCCGGATAGTTCCAGTGGTCGTTCAGGGTGAACTGGTAGTCCCACGACGAGATCTGCTGCGCCCA
>JAAXHY010000412.1 GCA_012270665.1 Dehalococcoidia bacterium | reverse complement strand
CATAGCCTGGGTCGTTGGATGGCGTATTGCGGACTGGGCTAAAATCTCACCCCGCACACGGAGAGTCCTGGAAATACGGTTCGAGAAAGTATCGGACGACTGAGCGGGATTTGTCCCGTATTACAGCACCCGGTTGAGCCTTGGGCTCTCGGTCACCCCGGGTGTGCGACCACGCTTGGCTATCGGCTCGCCATCCACCTCATGAATGTCGGCCGTGAAGTCATTGGGAGAGGCGTTCGAGATGTAACTGCCGACGCTGAACGTATCTACCGGCGCTCCCCACTCGGTGAACTCCCTGATCCGGTCTGGATTGAATCCGCCGCTTACTACTATCTCCACGTGCCTGAAGCCTGCCATATCCAGCCTGGAGCGAACTTCCTTTACGAGATCCACCGTCACCCCTCCACGCTCCGGCGGCGTGTCCAGTCGCACGCCTCTCAAACGCTGTCTAAGGGCCTGCGCGACGTTCAACGACTCCGCTGCCTCATCGTTGAACGTGTCCACGATGGCCACGCGCGGAACATCCTGGGGAATATGCCTGTCGAAAAGCTGCACGGCCCTGACCGAGTCTCCAACGATCAGAGGCAGGGCGTGAGGCATACTGCCCGAAGGCGTCGTCCCGGCCAGTCTCGCTCCCATCACCGTCGAGCAGGAAGCGCAGCCCCCGACGACCGCCGCATAGTCCACCGTCGGAGCGACATTGGGGTGGATATGATTGGCCGGTGTGGCGATTACAGGTACGCCTCCCGCGGCCTCCACGCACTCTCTCGCCGCTGTCGCCCACCCCGTGCAGGAGGACAATATGCCGCATATGATTGTTTCATACAGACCGAACGAGTTGTACGGCGCTCGAATTCTGAGCGCGACCTCTTTGGCTGCAACTCCTTCGCCCTCGTCCAACGACCAGACCTCGATTCCTGTCTCTGGAAGCACCCTCTCGAGCAGTGACCGTACCTCTCTCACGCCACACAACAGACCATCCCTCTCAGGGAAGAATTCCATGGTAACGGTTGGATTGATATTCTCATTTCTCAGAATGGTCAGGGTGCGCTGGAGATATACGTCCGAGGTATCGCCCACAAGCACCGAATGGCGAATCTCTATCTGTGATGAAGCGGTATTGATGTTTACCATTTGAAAAGCCTGAAAACGTGAATTGTCGCCGTTCCGTCAGCGAGCGTGAACCTGGTCCCCGTCTCACGCCGTAGGCGCAGGATCAATCAATTTGGCGCCAAGTATCTTTTCCATGTGATCGAGGGCATAACGATGAGCGTCTAGGTCGAAAGACGCGACGCAGTCGGTCGGAACGTCCACCCCGTAGTCGCGGTTGCGCGCGTCCGCCGTCGTGTGCATCACGCAGATATCGGTGCAGACCCCGCACACGATGACCCTGTCGGGGTTCAGCTCGGCCAGACGATCTTCGAGATCCGTCTCGAAGAACGCGCTGTAGCGTCTTTTGCGGATCGTCTCACCCTCATATCCGTGAAGCTCCGATATGACCTCAGCCTCCTCAGTCCCCCGAACGCAGTGCACCGGGAACATCTGGAACTCCAGGTCGTCCGGGTCGTGCGTGTCGCAGATGAAGATCACATTGCCGCCGTCTGCCTGCTCGCGTTCGATGAGGTCCTGTACCTTGGGGATGATTTCGCGGGCCTCGTCTCCGCAGTACAAGTTGTGTCCAGGCTCCATGAAGCCCACGACCATATCCACTACAAGCACTACGTTACTCATATCGCCCCTCCCGTCCGTATATCTTCCCGAGAGTTTAACACTTTTGAGGACGATTCTGTGATCGTCGGAATCAGGACATACGGGATTGGAGGATATTCAGGATGAGCGCACTCCGTGATCCTGGAATCATACCCACCGGCGCGATTCGGTTCGCGCCGGTCCCCCTATGGATGTATTAAGATAGCGTAGCAAATCGTCGAACACAAAGTATTCTAGGAGCTTACGATGACGACTGACGCGACAAGAGAGGGATTTGAAATTTACGACGACCGTTTCAGGGCGATGGCGCCGGACGACGCTCGGCTTGTCAGGCACTATACGGGAATGGAGTGGGCGGAAGGGCCGGTTTACTTCACCGAAGGCGACTACCTGCTTTGGAGCGACATCCCCAACGACCGGATTCTGAGGTACTCGGACGCCGACGGAGTGTCGGTCTTCCGGCAGCCGTGTGGCTACACCAACGGCCACTACCGCGACCTACAGGGGCGACTGGTGAGCTGCGAACACGGCGGACGCCGGGTAAGCCGCACCGAATCGGACGGGACAGTGATTACTCTCGCCGACAACTACGAGGGCAAGAAGTTGAATTCGCCCAACGACCTCGCCGTGAAGTCGGACGGCTCTATCTGGTTCACCGACCCGCCCTACGGTATTCTGAGCGACCGTGAGGGGCACAAGGCGGAAAGCGAGTTGGGCGCCTGCTACGTCTTCCGACTGGAGCCCGACACGGGCGCGCTTGAAATAGTAGCGGACGACTTCGACAGGCCCAATGGCATCTGCTTCTCGCCTGACGAGAG
>JAAXHY010000241.1 GCA_012270665.1 Dehalococcoidia bacterium | reverse complement strand
CCCCTATCCCCTGAACAACCCCGGCGGGGTACGCTGGAGCACAGCGATAGGTTACCTCGGGGAATCCAGGCATAGGCTGAACCTGACGATACGTCCGAACTGCTTTACACGTCGTGTCCTGTTCGAGGGTGACACCGCCGTAGGCGTAGAGGTCGAGAGCGGCGATGAGGTCTTCGAGGTTTACGGCAACCAGGTAGCACTGAGCGCAGGGCCGATTGCTTCACCACAACTGCTGATGCTGTCCGGTATCGGGCCGAGAGAACACCTGGCCGAGTTTGGTATCTCGACGATTCATGATTCGCCGGGCGTCGGCCAGGGACTCAGGGACCACCCTTGCGTCACGATGCTCTGGAAGGCACAGGAGCACGTTCCCGCACCTCCGCATGAGGTCGGTCCTCAAAAGGTCGCGCTTCGCTACACCGCGCCAGAATCGCACTTTCCGGACGACATGATCACTGTTATGCGCTTCGGCAAGTGGGACCACGTCCTCGTGATGAGCGTCGGACTCTACCTGGCCGTCGGCAGGGGCAGCCTAACTCTCCAGTCATCGGATCCACACGTGCAACCGCTCCTGGACTACAACTACCTGACAGAAGAGTTCGATAGGCGGAGGCTGAGAGACGGCGTAAGATTGTGCATGGACATCATAGAAAATCAGGTGTTCGCGGACATCGCCGGGGAGCTCATCGCGCCGGACCCAAGCGCATTGGTGTCCGAGGATGCCCTGGACGAGTGGATGCTTGGCAACGTGAGCACCATGCACCATATCTCCTGCACGGCCAAGATGGGGCCGGACGACGATCCCATGGCTGTCGTCGACCAACATGGGCGCGTCAAAGGCGTCCATAACTTAAGGGTGGTTGACGGTTCCATACTGCCCGACTGTCCTCGCTCCAACACGAACGTGCCCATAATGATGCTGGCTGAGCGTATTGCAGGCTGGATAGCGGCGGGAGAGTAAAGCAGGCCCGCAGCTGAATCCGACCAGCACAGGTTTGCCCCCAATCCGATGTTCTATTCACTCTCGTATGTTATTGCGTACGGTGAGGTGAAGCGCTAATGCCAAGAATCGAACAGATGCGCGCGGGAGCTGCCGCCATCGGAATGATGATGGCGGCTCTTTCCTGTATCGGCGGTTCGTCGGCGCCTCCGACACCTGAACCGACAGCTGTTCGAGTAACCGCGAATGCAGACATGAAAGTCCAGGAAGCCACCCCGGTTCCCAGTCCAACCGCGCTACCCACTTCGACTCCGATCCCGAAAGACACGCAAGTCCCCGACGCTACGTCCACCCCCGTACCCGCTCCGGCCACTCCTACGGCCATTCCGTATGAATCCGAGGCGGCGATGTACGACATATTCCCCGGTTTTACGATGTCTATGTCTCGGACTCTCGAAACGCTGGAACAGGTCAAGCTGAACAACGACTCTTCGATGATTCCGGCGCTGATAGAGATTATGCGCTTCATGCCCACTAGATCATCGCGAGATAGCGTGGCGGATACCCTCCAAGCGCTAACGGGCAAGCCCTACGCCGGAGACGATTGGGATAAATGGATGGATTGGATGGGGGCAAATCTGGACAGCATCGAACCGCCCGAAGGATACCCTGAGTGGAAGGGCAGGCTGTACTCGGCTATAGACGAGAGATTCGCATTCTTCCTTAGACCCGCAAGAGACTTTTCCAGGATCAGGCTGGAGGAGATAGTCTGGGGCGGAGTTCGGCCTGACGGGATTCCCGACCTAAGAAGACCGTCGTTCGTGGAGGCCTCTGATGCCGAGTATATGAAACCTGACGACAGGGTGTTTGGGCTGGAGATAAACGGCGACGTCAGAGCCTACCCGCTGAGAGTGGTCAACGCGCACGAGATGGTGAACGATTCCGTAGGTGGCGA
>JAAXHY010000253.1 GCA_012270665.1 Dehalococcoidia bacterium | reverse complement strand
GACGGACAGGACGATAGGAAGTGCGCCGTTCGCTGCTACGAGCGCTATTTCTCCGGCAACACGGAGGAATATGAGACGGACGCCGCCTCTTGGACGAACTGGGTTGGGCGGCGTATGAGCCATATCCGAGAGGTGTGCGATGCCGTCGATATGTTCATTGCGCCCTCTAGGTATCTTCTGAGGCGGTTCAGGGACGACTTCGGAATCCCCGAGCGGAAGCTCACATATCTCGACTACGGCTTCCACCGGCAGCGCATGGAGGGCCGCAGTCGAACACGGGGTGAGCCGTTCACGTTCGGCTACATCGGGACACACATACCGGCGAAGGGAGTGAACCACCTCATCGAGTCTTTCGGCAGAGTGTCCGGCAGTCCCAGACTCCGAATCTGGGGACGCGAACGGGGCGTTGAGACTGCGGGTCTGAAGGCGTTGGCGCATGGATTGCCCGGCTCTGCTGGCAATCGCATCGAGTGGATAGGAGAGTACAAGAATCAGGACATCGTTGCTGACGTATTCAACTGCTGCGATGCGATTGTGGTGCCTTCCATCTGGGCGGAGAATTCACCCCTCGTCATTCACGAGGCGTTGCAGGCTAGGGTTCCCGTGATAACCGCCGACTATGGCGGGATGGCGAAGTACGTCCACCACGAGCGGAACGGCCTGCTATTTGCTCATCGTGATCCTCGCTCCCTTGCTGAGCAGATGCAGCGACTGGCCGATGATACACGGCTCGCAGAGCGGTTGGGCAGAAGAGGCTATGTGCAGTCTGACGACGGGAACGTCCCGGACATGATGGAGCACTCCCTTTCTATAGAGAGAATCTACGACAACCTGATATACCGGGGCAAAGGACAATGACTCAAGCTACCGTCGAACGAAAAGCAAGTTTGGCCGGGACTACGCGCGAACAGTCCGGTCCCTGGCGGATCACCTTCGACACGAATCCTGACGACTGCAACCTCCAGTGCATCATGTGTGAGGACCACTCCCCCTACAGCGCAACTCAGAGCGAACGGCGAAAGGCTGGACGCCCCAAGCGTCGAATGGGTATCGACCTGATCCGCAGGGTGATGAAGGAGTCGAGAGGCACGGGCCTGCGCGAGATAATACCCTCGACCATGGGGGAGCCTCTCCTCTACCGGCACTTCGACGAAATCCTCGATCTCTGCGCGGAGTACGGAGTCAAGCTCAACCTGACTACCAACGGAACGTTTCCCCAGCGAGGCGCGAGAGCATGGGCCGAGCGGATCGTTCCCGTCACGTCCGACGTGAAGCTGTCCTGGAACGGTGCTACAAGAGAGACCCATCAGAATGTCATGCTCGGATCGAACTGGGAGACCGTCCTCGATAACGTTCGGACGTTCATATCCGTCAGAGACGCCCACGCGGCCCGAGGCGGCAACCGCTGCCGCGTATCGTTCCAATTGACGTTCATGGAAATCAACGTCTCAGAGCTGCCCGACATCGTGAAGCTGGCCGCGGACCTAGGCGTTGATAGGGTGAAGGGCCACCATCTGTGGGCTCACTTTACCCAGATGCGTGGCCAGTCGATGCGAAGAAGCGCGGAGGCCATCGCTCGCTGGAACGCAGTCGTGGACTCGGCCTACGAGACGGCTGAGCGTAACAGGCTGCCGAGCGGGGACCGAGTGCTGTTGGAGAACATCTTCAAGCTCGAAGAAGGCGGCGAGGCTGACATAGCCCCTGATGGCGAATGCCCGTTTCTCGGACAAGAGGCGTGGGTGGCCTTCGACGGCAGGTTCAACCCTTGCTGCGCCCCGGACGCGCTGCGCCGGAC
>JAAXHY010000337.1 GCA_012270665.1 Dehalococcoidia bacterium | reverse complement strand
TTCGGGTTTGCGGGACTGTGGGAGACGTGGAACGGCCCGGATGGCCGCCGGATTCTGTCCTGCGCGATAATCACCACGGCGGCTAACGATTTCATCGCGCCGATACACGACCGGATGCCCGTGATTCTGCCTCAGGGCGCCGAACCCATGTGGCTGGACCCGGACATTCATGATACCTACGCGCTTTCAGAACTGCTGACGCCGTATCCGTCTGACCTCATGAGCGCATACGAAGTATCGAGCGTTGTCAACTCGGCGGCGAACGACGCGCCGGAGTGCATCGCTCCGGTTGGCAGGCTGCTTTAGGGAATTGCATCATGATCCCATATGACGCCGACAAGACCAGGAGTTTCTACGACGCATACGGAAGCATCGAATGGGACAGGCTCGAAGTCACTGCATACGGTCGTCTGAAGGCGATAATTCACGCCGACTTCATCGGTCGCTATGTCGCGTCCGGCGACCGCGTCCTTGATGCGGGCAGCGGGCCGGGAAGGTTTTCCATCGTTGCCGCGAACTTGGGGGCGAAGGTCACGGTTCTCGACCTTTCGGCGTCGCAATTGCAGATAGCCAGGGAGAAGATAGGCCAGGCGGGTCTTATGGAGAACGCTGAAGACTTCGTTCACGGAGACATCACCGATCTCTCAATCTTCCCTGACGGGCAATTCGACGCGGCGATCTGCTACGGCGGCGCGCTCTCCTACGTGTGCGAGCGGCGACATGAGGCCGCCGCCGAGCTTGTTCGGGTCGTTCGCCCCGGGGGAGCGATCCTGATTAGTGTGATGAGCCGATACGGGGCATCGCTGAACCTGGTTCGTCGTCCGAGTATGCCCATTCTGAAGGACGCCGAGGGTTGGGACGTCTGGGGCGTGATCGAGGACGGCGACCTGCCGGGATTTCCTTCGGTGCAGGTAAATATGCGGCATCCGCCCATGCATATGTTTACGAGCGAGGAATTGCGCGACTTCCTGCCCGGGTGCCATGTGTTAGAGATCGCGGGCAGCAACGTGACCGCCTACGAAGGATCGGCGGCCATCGAGGAGATATCCAAGGACTGCCGGGCGTGGGAGACGGCCGTCGAGCTAGAACGCGAGTTGAACAGCAGGCCCGGACTTGTGGACACCGGAAGCCATATCATCATGGCCGCCCGTCGGACCGGCCAATATGGAAGCTAGCGCTGGGTTCGGTTCATCGGCTGGAGTATGAGGACTTCGGTTTTTCGAAATGGCTTCTAGTAGAAGGTGCAGCCGATGCCGTGATAGCCAATTGTAACCTCGCCGCTCTCGACGACCACGGGAGTTATCTTGTCGCCGCCCGTTAGCTCCTGGACCTCGGGCCACCGCTCGGGGTGGTCGCCAAGGTCAATCTCCTCGTACACCTTGCCCTTCTCGTCCAGTTCCATCTTCACGGAGACGCAGATGGTGCATTCCGGGTGCGTGTAGATGAGTACGCCGCTTTCAGCCAAAGTTAGCCTCTCTCTTTCGCTTATGGGTTCGCCCCAGTCCGGGTGAAGACTCAGCCTTCCTAGCCGTAGCAGCCTATTCCGTTGAACCCAACGGTGACCTCATCGCCGTCTATCATGACCGGACTGATGCGCTCACCGCCGGTGTGTGGAAGCACCTCCGGCCAGCGGTCAGGGTTCAGAGAGAGGTTCACTTCCTCGTACTCCACTCCATCCTGGTCCAGTTGCGCCTTGAGCATATCCGTATAGCCGCAGCCCACCGTTGAATAGACAGTTACAGTTTTGCTTGCCGCGCTCATCTCTTCTCCTGGTCTCGTGGATAGCTTCTGAATCTCTTTTCAGGCGTTTACGGCGCTGCGCTATGAAGGACGTTCCCGCCTTTCGATCTCCCGCTCCTCCGCCTTGTGCCGAAGCGCGCGTCCCTTGTCAGGGTGAGGATCCTCGATAAGGCCGTACATCTCCTTGCCTTCGTGGTCCTCGGGCAGATGCTCGGTAATCGGCATACCGTCCTTGTCCACGAATAGCAGGCAGTGGCAATACTTGTAGATCTGCATATCGTCGCAGGGGCATATCCAAGTGCGGTGCTTGACCTCTTCCGTCTTGTCCGGGTAGAACCTGCACGGACACAGCGGGCGTCCGACTTCGTCTACGTTCTGCGCGAGCCCCAGAATGACTGACTCGGTCACGCCCTCCACCGGAGAGGTGTAAGTGCCCGACTTCTCGGTGAAATTATCAACGAGCCGACGCATACGCTGCATCGCTTTTTCACTGGGTTGTTCCGGCATCCGTCGCCTCCTGTTTTTCTGGTCGGGATATTGAGTCCCTTCAACCCATTATACATATCATCCGCCCGCCATGCTGTAAGATTTCTACCAGAACCAACGACTGACATCCAGGAGCCCGCAACATGACCAATCTATTTCGCTTCCGTCACATGGATACAGAGTTCAGGGAGGAGGCACTCGACCGCCTCGACCGCATGACCGAACTGCCGCTGCTGCTGCTCTCATTCATAATGATTCCGGTCCTGCTGGGGCCTCTCCTGTGGGAGGACAGCTTCTCTACGGCGGAGAGAGCGCTATTTCAGACGCTCGATATCTTCATCTGGGCGGTATTCGCGGCTGACTTCTTCCTCAAGTTCGCGGTCACTCCGGCCAAGCTGAACTATCTGAAAGGCCACTGGCTGGAGGCGCTCACGGTACTGGTGCCTTTCATCCGCCCGCTCAGAATAATCAGGATAGTCCTGTTCGGGGCGCGGGCGCTCAGGGGCGCGCGCCGACTGGTGAATGTGGACTTCCTCGTAGTCTATGCCATTGGAATAGTGGTCATAGCCGCTACCATCGTCGCGGGCGTCGAGCGCGGACACGACTCGATCACTTCTTTCACCGACGCCCTCTGGTGGTCGGTCGTCACCGCCACTACGGTCGGCTATGGCGACATGACTCCGATCACGCCTGTGGGCAGGGGGATGGCAGTACTGCTCATGCTGGTCGGGATCGGGCTGTTCGGCGGTCTAACGGCCAACTTCGCTTCTACAATCTTCAGGACCGACGACAACGTGGAGGCCAACACCGAACAGCTTCTGGACGAGATGAAAGCGCTCCGCACTGAGTTGGTCGAACTCCGGCAAAGTGTTGATGTCGCGCGACAGGGATCTCAGCAGGCTTCGCCGACAAGGGGGTTTGCATTATCGGCGGTCGGCAATATAATTCGGAGGCCGACATCTATCGTATCGAATATATTCAGGCGCGGAGGACAGTCCACCGCGCAGGAAGAAATCGGAGAAGAAAGTATGCCCGACGCACAGACCTTCAGACAGGCATGGGGTAAATTCGCGACAGGCGTGTCGGTGATAACGACCGTTCAGTCCGACGACGAGATACACGGCATGACCGCCAACGGAATCACCTCTGTTTCTCTGGATCCCCTGCTCGCGCTGGTATGCGCCGGCCACACCACGGCCTCCTACCCGCTGATTAAGGAGAGCGGTCGTTTCGCCATCAACATCCTCAGTGAAGAACAGCAGGCGATTGCCGAATACTACGCCCGCCCCACCGATCAGAAGACGGGCGACGTTCCGATGTCGTTCAGCCGCACCGCGCAAGGCGCGGCGACCCTGGACGGGAGCCTCGCGTACATGGACTGCCGCGTCGTCAACGAATACGTCGCGGGAGACCACACTATTTTCATAGGCGAGGTCGAGGAGATAGCGATTGATCCGGACGGCGCGAGACCGCTGCTCTACTTCGAGGGACGCTTCAACCGGCTCCCGGATGGCGCATAGCCCTACACTCTTGATGAACATGGGAGACAAACGATGCAGCCCGAACTGATCGCAGACTACCAGTGCGTCACAGGCGAAGGCCCCCTCTGGCACCCGATGGAGAGTCGCGTCTACTGGGCCGACATTCCCGAGGGCCAGCTATTCAGGTACAACCCATATACGCGGGTCCACGAGCGGATATACGACGGCCGTGTTGTCGGCGGCTACACGATCCAGGCCGATGGCTCTCTGCTGCTGTTCATGGACAGGTGCTCGATAGCCGTATTTCGGGACAGCGACCTGGACTTCGTCGTCGAAGAAATGCAGGGCGAGGCGGACAACCGCTTCAACGACGTCATAGCCGACCCGGCGGGGCGCGTCTTCTGCGGCACGATGCCCCATCCCGACGGGCGTCCGGCCACCCTGTACCGCATGGATGCCGACGGCTCACTAACACCCGTGCTGGAAGACCTCGGCCTCTGCAACGGCATGGGGTTCACCACCGACCTCAAGCGTATGTACTTCACCGACTCGCTCGCGCACGAGATATATCTATTCGACTACGACATTGACAGCGGCGAGATCAGTAATCAGCGCACATTCGTCCAGACGCCGGACGACGACGGCACGGTTCCCGACGGCATGACTGTGGATGCTGAGGACCACGTGTGGTCAGCGCGCTGGGACGGCTCTGCGCTCTACCGTTTCGCGCCCGACGGCTCCGAAGTTGCCCGAATAGACTTCCCGGCGAAGAAGGTATCCAGCGTCATATTCGGCGGGCGCGACCTGACGGATATGTATGTCACCACCGCCGGCGGCAACGACAAGCCCAACGAGGGCCCGGGCGCCGGAGCCCTCTTCCGCCTGAACCTGGGAATAAGGGGCAAGCCGGAGTTTCTGTCGCGGGTGGGGCTGTGAGGTCTCAATATCAGTCTCTCTAGCCTGAGCTCTATGGTAACATTACCCACCAACACCCCATACCATCATGGAGCGAAGCCATGTCTTACGAACTCATACTCAGCGAGGCTAGGGGCCGTGTGGGCGTCATAACGATGAACCGCCCCGACAAGCTGAACGCGATGAACCCGCAGATGAACCACGAGATCATCAGCCAGATCGTGGAGTGGAACTCGGACGACTCCATCGGCGCGATTGTGTGGACAGGCGCAGGACGCGGCTTCTGCGCCGGCGCGGACATAGGACGCTTCGAGGCCAGACGCGACGGCCAGAACGCCGACCCATCTCCCATGACCGACGATAGCTGGCACGAGGTGATCAGAAACGCCAAGCCGGTCATAGCGGCCATCAACGGCGTAGCGATAGGCGAGGGCCTGACCCGCGCGCTGCCCTGCGACGTTCGCATCGCGTCCGAAAGCGCGCGCCTGTCTTTCAGATTCGTCCGTGTCGGACTGACCCCCGAATTCGCGTCCACTCACTACGCGCCCCACCTGATAGGGCTGGGGCGGACGCTGGAGTACATGCTCAGGGGCAACCTGATTCCCTCGGATGAAGCCCTCAGAGTCGGTCTGGTGAACTACGTCTATCCAGACGACGAGATGCTGGACAAGGCAGTGGAGTTGGCAACTGAGATCGCGGACAACCCGGTCTGGCAGCTTTCGCAGGTCAAGAGACTCGTCCACCAGAACTACATCGAACACGACGTTGACGCGGTTCTCTCCGACGAGGGGCCCACCTTCCAGACCGCCATGAAGAGCGACGCTCACAAGGAAGCGCTGACAGCTTTCCGCGAGAAGCGTTCGCCGAGGTTCAACTGAACGGCGGATAAGACCTATGACCAACAGGCCGCTGATAGCGGTAACTGCCGGGCAGTCGGAAGACGATCTGAATCCATTTCTCGACGCCTTAGAACGTTCCGGCGCAGAACCCTGGCCGATTGCCGCGGACTA
>JAAXHY010000543.1 GCA_012270665.1 Dehalococcoidia bacterium | reverse complement strand
ACGGGCAGATGCAACAGACGACCTGGCCTGAGGCGATTGACTTCGTCGCAGAGAGACTCGCCGCCTACAAGGATGGACAGTACTCCCTCATCACGTCGCCAAGGGCAACGAACGAAGACGCCTATATCGCCCAGAAGTTCGCGCGAACGGTAATGGGGTCCAACAATGTAGATGTCGCCTCCAACACACGGCCCGAGATTCTCAAGCCTCTCCATGAACAGCTTGGATACCCGGCGGCAACCAATCCCATATGGGACCTGGAAGACTCGAAGCGTTTCCTGGTGGTCTCCTCCAACATGACAGAGGAGCAGAATGTTCTAGCTGTGCCGATCAAGAAGGCCGTCCGCGAGGGCAGCGCGTCGCTGATAGTCATTGACCAGCGCGAAACCGAGCTTGCGCGCCACGCCAACCTGTGGCTCAGGCCCAGAATAGGCACCGAAGCGGCGCTCGTCGGAGGTATGATCCGAGTAATTTGGGATGAATCGCTCGAAGATCACGAATTTCTGAACGAACATACTGACAATATCCAGGAGTTCAGGAATTCCATCATTCGCGAGTTCGACCTGGCGAACGTCGAACGCATGACAGGCGTGTCTCGCGAAGACATACAGACCGCCGCCCGATTCTTCGCGGAAGAGAGACCGGCCGCGATCCTATACGCGCTTGAGACTCTTCCCAGGCAACTGTACGAGGAATGCTCACGCGCATTAGTAAATCTCGCTCTAGCGACAGGCAATATCAGCCGGCGGTCCTCAGGACTGTATCCACTATTCACTGGGGCCAATGAGCAGGGCGCGCGCGACGTTGGATGTGTCCCCGACTTCCTCCCCGGTTACAGACAGGTAAATGACGAGAAACACCGCCAGCGCGTCTCCAGAGCTTGGAATGCGGATGTTCCATCCTCCCCGGGCATTGGCATAAGGGAACTTGTGGGGGCTGTGGACTCCGGGCTCGTGAAAGCCGTCCATGTAGTCGGCGACAGCCCAAACTTCACGAATGGTGAGTTGGGGGACTTCAGGACCGCTCTGGACAGTGCCGAATTCGTCATCGCCCACGCCACGTTCGAAAACGACGTCACCGAGCTTGCGGACGTAGTTCTTCCCTCACTGACTTTCGCAGAACGCGCGGGAACATACACCAACCTCGAGCGTCGGGTGCAATTGCTAAGACCAGCGCTCGGCCCCAAGGGAGACGAAGAAGCCGACTGGCGCATAATCTGCCAGATTGCATCGCGCATGGATGCGCAGGGCTTTGATTATGACCTAGAATCGGACATCTTCGACGAGCTCAACAACCTGGTCTCGATATACGGCGGCATCACCTATGGGAGAATCCAGGCCGGAGGAATTCACTGGCCCTGTCTCGCTTCCGACATGGCTGACGTTGCCATTCTGTACCAGGAACCTCAGGCAGGGAGCAGATTGAAGTTGGCTCCAATGTCCATGTCAGACGTTCCCAAGCATGAAAGCGCCGATTACCCCTTTATACTGGCGCGCGGTCGCGTCCTGCACCAGCCCGACGAGGACATAGAAATCATCCAGATAGACGGCAGGAATGCCATACAGCGCGACGAGACAATCCAGCTGCACCCTGAAGACGCAGCCGAACTCGGCATCGCAGAAGGGGAATGGGTCGAAGTCATATCCAGCCGAGGCAGGGCCGCCGGAATAGCGGACCTCACAGGACCGCAGCGTGGACTGGTATCCATGACAACACTGTTTGGAGACCTGATAACCGCCCTCGTTCGCAGTGAAGACCCCGACCCAATGCTCAACGTACCTACTCTGCCGCTGAATCCGGTGCGGATTGCCAAACTGACCGCACAGGTCGCGGCGGACTGAACAACTAACGCGAACACAAAGGAGCAACCCTAACTTGACCACCCGCACCAGAACGATCCGTCGTCCAAAGCTGGCCGACATCACCATACTGAAGAGAAAAGACTTTACCCACGATCTCTGGACCATTTGGTTGGAAAAGCCCGAGGGCTTCACATTCAAGCCCGGCCAGTACTGCACGATTGGTTCGGAAGGAGTCGAGCGCGCATACTCCATAGTCTCCGCTCCATACGAAGAAGATTTGGAACTTTTCATCGAACTCGTTCCACCTCCGGACGGCAACCTGACTCCCCTGCTCTATAACCTGAAAGATGGTGACAGCGTCACCATACGGCCCAGAGCAAAGGGCATCTTCGTCTTCGACCCTTCGCTGCCGAACCAGCTTTTCGTCGCTACCGTAACAGGTGTCGTCCCTTACATCAGCATCATCAGACAGTACATCGAGGACGGCCATACCGGACACCACTTCTACATTCTCATGGGCGCGAGCTATCACGACGAATTCGCCTACGACGCCGAGCTGGAACAGTTGGCCTCAGACCATCCTGACCTGGTCACCTTCGTCCCCACGATTAGCCGACCCGATGAAGAGCCGAACGCAGGATGGGCCGGCGAGACTGGCCGTGTGAACAATATAGTCGAAAAATACGCCGAGAAGTGGGAACTTACCCCTCAGGACACAATCGTCTATGCCTGCGGACATCCCGGAATGATAGAGGACGTTAAGGACCAAATGATCCCCAAGGGATACGACGTCAGAGAAGAGCGCTTCTGGAAGGAAGACGACTAGCGCCGACCCCTAAATCGCACCGCATGAAGGCCGACTCCGATGAGTCGGCCTTCATAGTTCCTTGAATTAACCGGATCCTCCCATTTACTGATACCATGTGTATAAGCGCAATAAACCCTAGCAAAGTTCTTCAAGATGAAATCAATACTCGCCATCATATCTATTGCGCTGACACTTGTGTTGAGTGTCGCCTGCGGACAGGAACCCGTCCCCACTCCCACGCCCACCAGCGCGCCAACCCAGACTCCTACGCCGGTTCCGGCGGCCAGCGCCCCGGTCGCGGGACCTGTCTCCGCTTCCAATATCCCACTGCCTACGGTCGCGCCGGTACTTTCGCCGACACCCCGTCCAACCTCAACTCCGATACCCACACCCACGCCGCCGCCACCCGAAGTGGCGGTTATGGATTCAGCTCGGGAAAGCGTCAGCGCGGCCGGTGGGTTTGCATTTGAGATGAAAGGCGCCCTAAACGTCCAGAGCAGCGACGGTTCCGAGCATGAAATCACATTCAAGTACAGCGGGGACGCGCTGCCTGACTACAATTCTGCCAGGATTTCACTCATTGCACCTTCCAGCGCCATCGAACACGATGTGATTGCTCTCCAGAATATGGGAACGTTGTTCGGTGAGATCCAGAAGATGAGCTATGTGTTCGACGACGATGTGCGCCGCTGGGTCGAGAAAGAAGAGTTGCTGCCTCTGTCATCCCTGACCAATCCCCGTACGCTGCTCGGCTCAAACTCTTACGAGACCTCCGACATAGTGGCTGACGGCAAAATGCGCCTGACAGGACGTGAAACGCATGACGGCATAGAGACCGATATCGTTGTGGGCAAGTTGTCGGGATCCGAGATAGGCTCCGAGGGAGCGGAACTGGAAATGACGTATCGGATTGGCGTGGAAGACGGCCTGCTTAAGCAGATTGAAGTGTCGGGCGAGTTTGACCCGTCAATAGTTCGAGAATTGATAGACGATACAGGAATCGCTTCTGCACAGGCGAATCTTACCGTTAGTTTTTCCGAATATGGAAAGGATGTTGTCCACATTGCGCCGCATCTTGTACGTCCGCGCTTCTCGCATGACGCTACCCTCCTTGACGATGGGCGCCTTCTCGTGTCCGGGGGATGGACTGGAGTAGCTAACAACAATGAAATATTCCCCTATCCGGTGGTATTCTCCCAAATCTACGACCCTGAGACCGACACATGGACGCTTACTAATCGTATGGGATCAGAAATTCCGCAAGAGCTTCCAGGATTCCTGATCTATTCCCCCGCAACCAGGCTGCCTGATGGAAGGATAGTAAGCGTAGCCCTTTCTGAAGAGTCTCAGGGCGGAAATCCGGACGACGTCACCAGCGCAATCGCCGTATTCGATCCTGAAGCCGTGGAGTGGACACACCTCTCCGACATCCCATCCAATCGTATATTTACCGACATCATCTCCCTGGAAGATGGGCGTGTGTTGGTAGTCGGCGGCCTGGACCTGAAGGCAATGTCGTCATCTTTCGCCACCATAGAGCCTGAAGACCTCGTGGAGTCCTACGACACCGATACTGGAGAGTGGCAAACACTGGGCCCTATGAACGAACCTGCCATAGAACACTCACTTGTTCCGCTGAATGACGGGCGCGTTATGGTCGTGGGCGGCTTCAACGACTCCAATAGTATGCAAGGGACCGACCGCGCTGAGATATTCGACGCTGCGACCGATACATGGAACCTCGCTTCGAGCATGAACGTCGCTAGAATGTTCCCGGTGGCGATTGCCCTATCGGACGGCAGGGTACTGGTTACCGGCAGCGCGATTTCGCACAGCCCAGTATCAGACGACAGCCCAACCAGCGAGGTATTTGACCCTGAGACAGGCGAGTGGACCGTCACGGAAGCCATGTCCGTCCGAAGATATGGACACACCCTGACGCTTCTGCCCGATGGCCGCGTCCTGGCCGCGGGCGGTGAAGACCCAATGGGAGACAACTACCTTCTATACTCCTCAACCGAGATATTCGACCCCGACACCAGTACATGGTCGGCGGGCCCGGAGCTGTCCCAACCGAGATCAAACCACTCCGCGACACTGATGCCCGACGGCAGCGTACTTCTCGCCGGCGGCATCAGCCAGGAAGGAGAGCGGTATCCAATCGCGTCCACCGAGTTCATAACGCCCTGAACATTTGCCGATTACGCGCACCCCACTCGCTTTCAGACCACAGCCATGCCAGCTAGAATAGGTGAACCGAAAACTGATAACCAAGAACTAACGACTGAGAAATGCCAACTCCGGCCCGCAGACAGTACCTTCGCATAAAGAGCGAACACGAGGACGCAATCCTGCTGTTCCGCATGGGCGACTTC
>JAAXHY010000541.1 GCA_012270665.1 Dehalococcoidia bacterium | reverse complement strand
TCTATGTTTTCCATGTTGCAGATGGTGATGCAGTTGTCCGCGCCGTCCCGCATCACCTCGTACTCGATCTCTTTCCAGCCGACCAGTGACTTCTCGATCAACACCTGGTTGATCGGGCTGGCCGCGAGTCCGCCGTTCACTATCTGGTCGAACTCTTCCTTATCGTTGGCGATGCCTCCGCCTGTGCCGCCCAGCGTGTATGCGGGCCGTATGACGACGGGCAGGCCGATCTCCTCCAGCGCGTCGTAAGCGTCGTCCATGGATTCGACGACGGCGGACGGTGGCACCGGCTCCCCGATTTCCACCAGCAGGTCCCTGAATAGCTCGCGGTCCTCGGCGTTCCTGATGGTCTGGAGAGGGGTTCCGAGAAGTCTTACGTCGTAGCGGTCGAGTATTCCCGCGTCCGCCAGTTCGACCGCCAGGTTCAGCCCGGTCTGACCTCCGAGCGTGGGAAGCACGCCGTCCGGCCGCTCCTGAGCGATGATCCGTTCCAGCACCTCGACGGTCAGCGGCTCGATGTAAACGATGTCCGCGATGTCCTCGTCGGTCATGATAGTGGCGGGGTTGGAATTCACGAGGACCGTGGTCACGCCCTCTTCGCGGAGCGCCTTGCATGCCTGCGTTCCCGCGTAGTCGAACTCCGCCGCCTGGCCTATTACGATAGGTCCCGATCCAATCACGAGGACCTTGTTGGGAGTGGGACTTGAATTGAGGTTCTGCATTGATAAGTGTTTCTCTTGCGAAAAGCTACATAAGGCTATCATATTGGAAATGTCTGAGTCAGATGAAACAACGGTGTCTTTCGACTGACTTAATTCAGTTCCGGCCTCTTTATCACTTATGCTCGGCCAAAGCGGGATACTTCCAGGAGTCTTTCGGCTCGGCAATCTGTGCTACAATCCCATCTCGGTAGCCATGGCGCAGCCAAGCGGGGCAAGTCGGATTTGGAAGAAGAAAACAGGAACGAAGACAGCGGCGGGCGAATACCTATACTCCAACTGGATAGCCCGTGGGCTTGGTTCTACTACATCACCTTCGGAATCCAGCTTCTGGCCGTATCGTATTTCACAGCGGCGCGCGAATTGGCAACGGTCGTCTCCGACTCGCCATCGGAGACGTATATGGCTATACTGAAAAGCGTATCGTCTCACGTACCGGCAATTGCAGCGTACTCATTGGGAATAGCTGTGACAGTGGAGGGACTCAGAATGATAGCCGAGAGGTATTTGGCCAGACGATTCGCGGAGGGCAAAAAGGAAGGCAGGGAGGAGGGCAGATCTGAATCTCAGGAGAGATTGGCGCGGTGGTTGGACGCCAACCCGGCTATCAAAGCGGCCATAGAGTCCGGCGAAGCCAGTCCTCCGCCGTTCCTGAACGGTAACTACCGTGCCTGACAATCCGATTCTGGACTCGGATAGAGTTATCCCTTCACCATGAGGAGTGTCGGCAATCAGGATCGTATTTGAATAAGTGAGCGACCATATGGATTTCACATTCGAAAAAGGTTCGGAACAAAGCCCGCGCGGCCATGCACTGATTTATTTTCACAACTCGCAGGACGCCTCCGAACTTCTGGCTACCTATATGATAGTCTTCCCGATTCAGACGGACGTGTCCAAGTACGTGCCGCCCTTCCTGCTCAACCAGATAGGAGAAATGGGCGCCAATGAGCTTTCCGCATTCGCTTTTCCGCCCGCTCCTGAACCGATGGTCGACTTCGATGAGATAGAGAAGCTGGCTGAAGCGCGCGAGGACGACATCATATATGGCGGCTCAATCAACACCACCGACGTCGTTTCGATGATCGGTCTGGTGAACGAGGCGATTTCCTGGTACTCCGACCTGTGGGAACAGTACGCCCAGCCGCGGCGTGTGATCGAGGTTCTGGACGGCGACGAAGACGAGGTCGAACTGAGTGTCAACGACGTACTCTACGGCCTGATGAGCGACCAGGACAAGCTAAATGAACTCACCCGGCTAGTCGGCAGACTGAGAGATGCGGTCAACTCAGGCGATATGTCCCTAGCTGCCGAAACCCGCGGCGAGATAATCGCGCTCGGACGCCACTTGCCGGACAATCACCAGGTCTCCAGGCTCGCCAACGCTGCCGGCTCCGAAGGCGAGAACGCCGCCCGTCTCACCAGCCTCTATCTCCAGCGCTGCTTCCACCTGACATCCGAAGAGTACGTGATGCTCGGCCAAGTCGAAGACGAGATCCGCTCCATAGAGGATCCCGACTAGACCGCTCCCTAGTAAATCACCCGCTCCTCCGTCAGCCCCTCCACTTCGGAGTCGCTCAGTCCCAGCAGTTCCGAGTACACGTAGGCGCTGTCGTGTCCCAGTTCAGGCGCAGGCCCCAGTTGAAAGTCCGGGCTTCCGTCGAATCTCCAAGGCAGCGTTGGGAGGATGCGCTCTGTACCGTCGGGATACTCGACTGGCTTCAGATAGCCGCCCTCGTTCAGTTGCGGCTCTGAATGAAGACGACCCATATCCAGTGACAGGCCGCACGGCACTCCCGCCTGTTGGAGGATGTGGAATGCCTCGCTGTCCTCTATCTCGGAAGTCCAGGCGCCGATTGCGCGGTCGAGTTCGTCCTCCCGCGCTTTCCTGCCCTCTGCCGTGTCGAGACTCGAATCCGCTCTCAGGTCGTCTCTGCCGACAGCCTCGCACAGGCTGCGCCACTGCTCCGAGGTGTGGACCTCAACCGCTATCCACCGATCTTCCCCGGCGCACCTGTAAACCCCGTGCGGCGCCAGATTGCGGTCCCTGTTACCCAGTGGAACCGGCTCGCTCCCGTTCATCTGGTAATCTAGTAGCGCTTCCGGCAGACTCGCTGACAGCGCCTCCGCCATCGAAAAGTCCACATACTGCCCCTTGCCCGTCTCCAGCCTGTGATTGAGCGCGGCCACCGTTATCATCGCCAACTCCATGCCCACCCACGGGTCAGCCCAGAGCCCGCCCTTGATAGGTTCTGAATGGGGATATCCGGAGATCGAGTTCCAGCCAGTGTAATGCTGGAGCAGGCTTCCGTATGCGACGTAGTCCCTGTCGGGCCCCGTGTGTCCCGTACCCGACGAGGCGATCATCACCAGGTCCGGCCTCACTTTCGACAGTACCTCGTATCCCAGACCGAGCCTCTCGAACACCCCGGCGGCGTAGTTCTCGACCACCACGTCGCACTGCGCCACCAGTTCCAGCGCCAGTTCCTTGCCCCGCTGCTGGGATAGGTTGAGCGCGGTGTATTTCTTGGACTGGTTGTAAACGTGGAACGCCGCCCCGCGAGTCGAGGGGTCCGGGCGTCTCGCGCTTCCGACTTTTATCACCTCCGCCCCCATGAGCGCGAGGTGTCGCGTGGCTGTCGGCCCAGCGATTATCCATGAGAAATCGGCAACCCGGACGCCCGACAAGGCTGAGCCTTGACTCTTATTCTGAATTGATGCCATTTTGGCCAAGGGGTTATTCATTGGAATCGAATATCTCACTGTTATGCTGGCCCAGCGTCGGCGAATGGAGACTGCCCAGCGGCAGGTCCGTTTCCGACAGCTTATACGGAACCCCAGGATAACGCAGTTCGCCCGCTACCGGATGGACGATTGGAACGAAGAAGCGGCGGTCTTCCAGGTGCGGGTCCGTCATAAGGTCTTTGACCGTGTTCACCGGGAAGCACGGGATACGGCGTCGCTGGCCCTCGCGCGCTATCTCCTGTTTGGATCGCTGGCTCGTCCACTCCGAGAGAAGTTCCCACAGTTCGCCCGAGTTCTTCTGCCTCGCGTCCCGAGTGTTGAACTTCGGGTCTCCCGACCACTCCGGGTTCCCCATCATCTCCAGCCAGCGCGCCCACTGCGCGTCCTCGCGCGGAGATATAGCGACGTACCCGTCGCTGCATGGCAGCACACCGCCTATCGCTGACACCTGCCCCCCGATGGACGCCTCCTTGACTTCTGCCAGATCCCGGGTGGGGGAGTCGCCGCCGAACGCGATGTTCGACAGCCCCGCGATAGCCTGTGTCGCCATAGCTTCGAACGCCGACACGATGATGTGACACCCACGCCCGCTCATTCGGGCCGCGAACAGCGCTGTGAGCGTCGAGGTCGCAGCCGCCATCCCCGCGACTTGCTCCGCCTGGTAGCCTCCCGCTCGTATAGAAGGTTCCGTGTTCGGGTCTTCCACCGGGCCAAGCATCCCGTGAGCGTTCGCGCTCATATGGAACAGCGACAGGTCGCCCGCGCCGTACTTGGCGTAAGGTCCCCAGTTCCCGAATGGCGTTATCTGGCACAGGATGATGTTCTCTCGGACGGAGGCCAGTTCCTCGTATCCGATGCCGCGCTCCGGAAGCCATTCAGGCCGGTGATTGTCCACCACTATCTGGCTCTCAGCCGCCAATGCCAGGAACCGCGCGCGACCCGCGTCCGATTCCAGGTCGAGCGTTACGCCGCGCTTCCCTGCGTTGAGCGCGAGGAACAGCGCCGACTTCTCCGGGTGCGGAACATCGTCAGGGAAAGGCCCCATATGGCGCGATATGTCCCCATCTGACGATTCTACTTTCACCACGTCCGCCCCCAGCCATGCGAGAGTCCTGGCCGCATACGGCCCGGACACACCTTCTCCGACGTCCAGGACCTTGACGCCGCCCAGCAGCCCGTTTCTCGTCTCGTCTCCCGATTTCATGCGCGCGATTGTACACCGAACGTCCGTCGGATGTCAGTCTTGTGAGTTTGCAATCAGGCTATTTGGTTGTTGAGTAATCTCCCGTCGAACCGCATGGGCGCGTCTAAATCATGCTGGAAGACGCGCGGGAATCAACCGAAGATAGGGCAGTTCTTTGAGTTGTGGAGAAGACTTTGCCAGCAATATGTCGTTTAAGGCTCCTCCTTGACAACTCAGTCTGCCAAACTACAATTGGCTGGAGCGCTCGCACTATATCCAGGGAGGAAAATCACAATGCCGTTCTATACCAATGGCGATGTTCGCATCCACTACGAGGAGGTCGGGGCCGGCTTCCCGCTTCTGGTAACTCCAGGCGGGGGACTGAACTCTGTCATCGGCGGCTGGCCCAACCAAGTGTTCAACGCGATGGAGGTGTTCAAGGACGACTTCCGCTGCATCACGATGGACCAGCGCAACGCGAACGGTGGAGAGTCCACCGGCCCGGTGCAGGTAGAAGACCCGTGGGGCGCGTTCGCTGACGATCAACTGGGTTTGATGGATCATCTGGGCATCAATGAGTTCTTCTTCATGGGCTACTGCATAGGCGGGCCCTTCGCGCTCAAGCTCATCGAGCGAGCGCCGGAGCGTGTCGCTGCCGCCGTGTTCTGCCAGCCGGTCGGGCATGCGAGTAAGACGCCGGACGCCATGTACGACTCAGGCCGCGACCTGTGGGGTCCGGAACTATGCGCCCGCCGTCCCGACGTGACGATGGAGGTCGTCGAAGAGTACCTGCACAACCTCTACCGCGTCCAGCCGGACTTCATGTACAGCGTGTCCCGAGACTTCGCGCGCTCCTGCCAGACGCCGATGCTGGTCATGCCGGATGATACGCCCGCGCACTCGTACGAGGCCGCGATGGCCTTGGTGGATTTGGCCCCCAAAGCGGAGGTGACACCGTATCCCTGGAAGGAGTCGGAGGACCTGTTCGCCCAGACCGTAAACCAGGTGCGCGAGTTCCTCAAGGCGCACCAATCCGCGCCGGTCGCAAGCTGATATGCAAGATTACGAACCTCTTGACCTTGCACAATACCTGAATGGCGGCCTGGACGCTCTCGGAGCGGACGCCGAAATCGGCCCGCGTCACTTCAGGGGCCTGCCGTTCGCCATCGGCGACGATCCTTCCATGTGCTTCATCTCGCTGGACGGCAGCAGTGAACCGCTCGATGTTCCGGTAGGCCGCAATGCTTCCAGGATCATCTTCGCTCACAGGCTTGTCGCGTCCGATATTGACG
>JAAXHY010000055.1 GCA_012270665.1 Dehalococcoidia bacterium | reverse complement strand
GAACCCATCGCCCTGCCGCGCTCCTCGTTGGAGACGTTCTCCTGCATGAGCGTCCGGTAGAGCGTGTCAATGGCTGAGGCGCAGGCGTTTATGAACGCGAGGATTAGCACGAACGAAACGAAGTTTCCGCCCAGGAAGAAGGCCATCTCGCCCGCTCCGAACGCGCCCGCGATTATGAACACCATCAGCCCCTTGCGCCTGAAGCTGCCCATTCCGGCCAGGATCACGAGCCCGACGATGCCGCCTCCCTGTCGGAACGCGCTCATTATTCCCAAACCGACCGCGCCCACGCCCAGCACGTCCTTTGCGAAAACGGGCAGAAGGCTCTGGTGGGTGAACCCGAATATCTCGGTGACGCCCGCCAGGATCATCAGCGTCAGCAGTATGCGGTTGGCGCGCAGGATCTCCACGTAGCCGACGAGGTTCTGAAAGACCGATTGGGTCGCGCGAGCGGCGGCTTGTCCCGACTCCCGTGTCCATAACAGCACCACCATAGAGGCGACATAGCACAGACCGATGGCCGCGTACTGGGTGGCTATGCCCGCCCGTTCGATTATGACTCCGGCCATGAGCGACCCGACCACGCCACCCAGCTGCTGGCTGAGCGTAGCGAGAGACATACCGTTGAGCGCGGATCCGGGCCCTACGATGTCGTAGGTGTACGCTTGCCTGAGCGTCAGTGTGAACGCCCAGACGCACCCCATCGCCACGCTCAGCGCGATGATGGGCCAGACATGGTTGTAATCTGAGTAGAGCACCAGTGCCATCAGCCCCGCCATCACCGCGCCCAGCATGGTTACCCAGCGAATGAATATCCTGCGGTCCACGCGGTCCGCCACCGCGCCTGAGACCAGTCCCAGAAAGAAGAAAGGGGCCATCCGCGCCGCCGACGACACGCCCACCCAGAATGGGGAGTTGGTAAGCTCGAAGACTATCCAGCCGAGCGCGACGAACTCCATGCCCATGCCGACGGACTGGACCACGGTCGAAGTCCACAGCAGTCTGAAGTCCCTGTATTGGAAGGAGGCTGCCCACCCCCGTCCTGATGAAATCTGTGAAAGCAGCGCCATTGCGAGTTTACAGTTTACAGCCGCCCGCCCGATATGTGTAATCTGATTTTGGACTACCTCGTTCGTTGATATATAATCCGTTAGGACATCCGAACAAAGTTCCCCGGAGAGAGCAGATGACCACCGCAGTAGAAGTTGATCTGAAGAAGAAGAGCCGGGTCGTTACGCACGGTCCGGACCGCGCCGGCGCGCGGGCGATGCTTCGCGCCACCGGACTCGATGATGACGACATGGAAAAGCCGTTCGTCGCAGTCGGAAACCTGGCCTCCGACGTTACTCCCTGCAACGTTCACCTGAACAGGCAGGCGCTGAAAGTCAAAGAGGGGCTCCGCGCCGCGAACAGCGTCCCCTTCCTGTTCGGCACCATCACTATCAGCGACGGCATATCCATGGGCACCGAAGGGATGAAGGCATCTCTGGTCAGCCGCGAGGTAATAGCCGACTCCATAGAGACGGTCACCTTCGGCGAGAGCATGGACGGTCTGATCGTCGTCGCCGCCTGCGACAAGAATATGCCCGGCGCGATGATGGCCATAGCGCGGTGCAACGTGCCTTCGATCTTCGTCTATGGCGGGGCCATCATGCCCGGCAACTGGAACGGCGAGGACATCAACATACAGGATATGTACGAGGCCATAGGCGCGTACTCGCAGGGCAAGATAACGCTGGACGAACTCATCGGCATGGAGCGCGTCGCCTGTCCCGGCGAGGGCGCCTGCGCCGGAATGTTCACCGCCAACACCATGTCCTCCGCGATAGAGGCGATGGGTATGTCCATACCCGGCGCCGCGTCCATTCCGGCCATAGATCCGCGCAACGACCGGGTCGCGTTCGACTCCGGCGGGGTAATGTATGACCTGCTTGAAAAGGACATCAAGCCGCGCGACATAATGACCCGCGAGGCGTTCGAGAACGCCATCCGCGTGGTTCTGGCGATGGGCGGTTCCACCAACGCGGCGCTGCATATGCTCGCGATAGCGCACGAGGCGGAGGTGGAGCTGTCCCTGGACGACTTCGACACGCTCAGCCGCACGACTCCCTACATCACCGACCTGCGTCCGGGCGGACGCTTCGTCATGTCCGACATGGACAAGGTGGGCGGCGTTCCCGTGGTCATGAAGGAACTGGCGAGCGCGGGCCTCATCCACGAGGACTGCCTCACGATCACCGGCAGGACCGTCGGCGAGAACCTCGCCGAAGTTGATACCGAGCCGGACAACAGGGTCATATACTCCATACCCAACGCGAAGAGTCCAACGGGCGGTTTGGTCATACTCAGGGGCAACCTCGCGCCGGAGGGCTGCGTGATGAAGGTGTCCAGCACCGCCAGGATGAAGCACGAAGGCCCCGCCAAGGTGTATGACGGGGAGCGAGCCGCCTTCAACGCGGTGACCAATGGCGAGATAGAGCCGGGCGACGTGCTGGTGCTGCGCTACGAAGGCCCAGTGGGTGGGCCGGGTATGCAGGAGATGCTCTCCGTGACCGGCGCGATGATGGGCACCGGCATCGGCGAGGACATCCTGCTGATGACCGACGGCCGCTTTTCGGGCGCGTCGCGCGGGCCGATCATCGGCCACGTCGCGCCCGAAGCCGCTGTTGGCGGCCCGATTGGGCTGGTTCAGGATGGCGATACCATCACCATGGATGTCGACGCCAGAACCCTGGAAGTCAGCATATCGGACGAGGAGATGGAGCGTCGCCGCGCCGCCTGGCAGCCGCCCACACCCAGGCATACGAGCGGCGTCCTTGGCAAGTACGCCAAGCTGGTGTCGTCCGCGTCCAGGGGCGCGGTCACCACGTAGCGCGTGATTGGAATAAAGTCGTATGAAAGCGGAGCGCGGTTGGCCTTCCAATAGCTAACCGCGCTTCACATTCGTTCATGGTCCTGGAGGGCCCACAGTGCCGATAGGCCGTTTCATAGCTATGGTTGGCTTCTTGGTATGGCGGCGCAGCGATGGCAGGTACCTGCTGCTCCGGCGCTCCCCCGACAAGGACTTCGCCGCGGGAGAGTGGGAGACCGGCTCAGGCAGGCTAGACCAGGGCGAGGGCTTCGCCGAGGCGGTGCGGCGGGAGTCCAAAGAAGAACTGGGAGTGGACGCGCGTATCGAGTGCATCCTCGGCACGACCCACTTCTACCGAGGCGAACCGACTCCCGACAACGACATGGTGGGGGTCAGCTTCGGATGCTCCATCCCCGACGAATCGAGCCTTTCCATCAGCGCCGAGCACTCCGAACACAGGTGGATGACCTCGGCTGAGGCGACAGAATTCCTTCCCAGCGGTCACTGGCTCGCCAGGCTGATAGAGCGAGCTGAAGTCTTCCGACGGCAGATGCCGATAGAACTGCGCAAGCTGCATTGGGATGGTAGGTTCGAGTCCCAGTAGACTCATGGATTAGCGTTCTAAAGTCGCTGGATTTGAGTCAGATTCGGCCTATTAAATGGTTAATAGAACTGACAATAACCGCACAGTGAATTTCACAATGTTGCATATTTGTCGCATAAATCTTACGATGTACAGGATGATAACTTTGGAGCTAGAGATATGGCTACATTTGAATTGATTTCGATGAGAGACGCACAGTTGGAGTTGACACTTACCGGAAAGCGCGGCGCGACCATACGTAAATATATCGAGTATCTGGAACAGCGCGACCCCGACCAGGCAGGCAAGCTGACCGCGGACGCCGAGGAAACGACCGCCGCCATAAGGCGACGCCTGGCGACCGCCGCGCAGTTGACCGGCAGGGAACTTGTCATAACCCGCCAGGATGACGTCGTCTACTTCTGGGACAAGGGAGACGGACCGGAACCCAAGCGCAGGGGCCGGAAGCCGAAGTCGGGCGTTTAGCAGACCGTTAAGTTCCGCGGCTTTCGTCGCGTAACTCGGTATCTTGAGGAGACACGATGATTTCATTCAACTGCACCGTGCAGGCGGGCGTCATACCAGAGAACATTCGCCCTGAATTGGTTTCGGGGCTGACTCGCATCAGCCTGTCTGTCATGGGCGCGTCGAATGTGGATGTGGAGTTCACGGAGATACCGCGCGGATTCGGATTCAGGGGCGGCGAATTGTCTACCACTTCCCTCGTTCGCGGTCAGATACCGCCTGGCTGCGAACAGGAATTGCGCGTTGAATTTATGCAGCAAATATGCGATATGTGGATGCAGGTCACCGGATGTTCGGTGGACGAACTTGTCGTATCCGCTCGCGACAGAGAGTAATCTCTTCACCGTCATTCCCGCGAAATCAGGAACCCCGAAGGGCTCGCCGCTCGGCAATCCAGTAATCTTAATAGTGTAAGGTCAGCAAAGAGACGCTAAGGAGAGACAGTCATGCCATTCTACCGATGTATCGTTCCGAAGGACTCCGTTCCTTTCGAGAAGCGACAGGAAGTCGCGACCGCGTTCACCGACATCCATTGCGGAAGCACTGGCGCGCCGCGCAGTTTCGTTCACGTGGTGTTCGATGAAGTTTCCGAAGGCGCGGACTCCGGGTATCCCACGCCCTACTATGTGGATGGCGGCAACCGCGCTGGACGTCCCGAGGAGGTCAAGCAGAAGCTGCTGGGTGACCTGACCGGAGCGTTCGTCGAAATCACCGGCGTGTCGTCCGAACTGGTCGCCGGCAGGATTAGAGAGTCTCCCGCGTCGTGGTCCATGGAGGGCGGCATGGTACTGCCCGAACCCGGCGAAGAAGGCGACGAGTGGTACGAACACGCCGCCAACTGACGACTGATGACTGACAACCGGATACGCGCCTCCCTCCTCTCGCGTGGGAGGCGCGTATCTGTCCGAGGATACTCCATGCGCGCGATTGATATGCACGTCCACATACCGCGCCAGCCGGGCCTGCCCGACATGGTGATCGAGGAGAGTCTGCGCCGCTATTTCAGGCTGAACGACCCGCCCAAGTTGGCCGAGGAACTCTACACCCGTTACAGCGAGTGGGACATCCTCGGCGTGGTCTTCTCAGTGGACGCGGAAACGGTCACCGGCGACCGCCCCGACACCAACGACTACGTGGCCGAGCTTGTGAACGCTCACCCTGAGCAGTTCATCGGATTCGCCACCGTAGATCCTTGGAAGGAAGATCGCGCCGTCGCCGAACTGGAACGCGCCGTAACGCAGCTAGGGCTGAAGGGACTGAAGCTCCACCCGATCCACCAGGCGTTCTTCCCGGACGATACCCGCTTCTACCCGCTCTACGAAAAGTGCGTCGAGCTAGGGGTTCCCGTCCTCTTCCACTCCGGCTTCGCCGCGGCGGGCATAGGAATGCCGGGCGGTGGCGGCATGAAGCTCAAGCACTCGGCGCCGATACCCCATATTGACGACGTGGCCGCCGACTTCCCCGACCTCACGGTGATAATGGCGCATCCCGCCTGGCCCTGGGTGGAGGAGCAGATAGCCGTCGCGCTGCACAAGCCGAATGTCTATATAGACCTGTCCGGCTGGGCGCCGAGGTACATCCCTCAGCAACTCATTCACGAGGTCAACACCCGCCTCCAGGACAAGGCGCTGTTCGGCTCCGACTTCCCGTATCTGCCGCCCGACCGCTGGCTGTCAGAGTTCGACCAACTCGAAATACGCGATGAGGTCCGTCCCAAGATACTTCTCGAAAACGCCAGGCGTGTGCTGGGTCTGTGACCGAGCTATCAGAAAACTCGCATCTGTAAACTTCCGGTTCCACTTGCGGACAACCCCGCTACTGGGCCCTGTCCGCTCTAACGTGGCTCATCCGGTCTCAAGTCCGCAGAGTCCAGACTATACCAGAACGCCGAGTCCTCTTCGTTGGCTTCGAAGAACCGCTCTATATCCTCGTAGAACCTGGATTGCGTCTGTGCATCCATGTCATCGTCCAGTATCACCGACGCCACGACTGGGTAGGCCTGCAATCCGGTGACCGCGCGAACGATCTTGGCATGGTCTGTCGCCCTCTGCAGGTCCTCTCTTTCTCCGGTATAGGAGGCTTCCACAACTATGTAGAATTCTGGATCGGAGTCTTCGGCGGATCCCAACGCGCGAACCTCGGCTATAAGGTCCGGATTTAGGAAAGTGCGCCAAGCCCTGTCCCGAAGCTGAAGAGACTCCACGACGGACATATTGTTCTCCAGCCAGGCTAACATAGTTTGCCGTGACACCCTGTTTGTCTTGATGCGCCTTATCTTCAGCCAAGCGGCGAACGGAGCGGCGATATCAAGGCCTGTTAGCAACGGTTTCACGCTGAGCATAGACGCCGCGAAAGCTGGGCTGGGCGCGCACCTCGCGTCTGAATGAGTTCCCCAATCCGTCCACGTCACGTC
>JAAXHY010000377.1 GCA_012270665.1 Dehalococcoidia bacterium | reverse complement strand
GGGCTTCGGTGAAACGCAATTGTCTCATTATACAGTGTGAAAACTAGGGAGCTATGCCGATTATGGCGAGCGGGACTATCGGGATGCCGCGCGCCTGCCACACAATGTTCAACAGGTATCGCTCATAGTAAGGCACGCCTGATGACATATCTCTTTCAAGTGTTGGGCTTCGAGGGGTCATAGACTGGCTTGCCCATTGGACGGGTTCTGAGAGTACCATCTTCAAGAGCGTGAACCCTTTCCCATGCGATGTCAACATATTCTTCCATGATGTCACAGCCATACCCGTTGCGTCCGTGCATCAGCGCGGCGATCACGGATGAACCGACTCCCATGTACGGATCCAGTACGGAATCGCCCGGATCGGTCATCGAGAGTACCAGACGCTCAACAAGTTCCACAGGGAACTGGCAGGGATGTATCGTCTTCTCGACATGGTTGCTCTTGACATTGGGGAACATCCACACGTCGCTCGGGTTCTTGCCCTTTGGGTTGCCTGAGAGCTTGCCGATGTTCGGTCCCTTGAAATGCCGTTTGTTCGGATACTTGGAAGGCACACGGATAGGGTCGAGATTGAACGTGTAGTCGTCGGACTTGGTGAACCAGTTGATCGTCTCGTAGCGTCCCGACAGGCGCTTGGACGAGTGCAGGCCGTGGCCGAAGTGCCACACAATCCGGTTGCGCATCTTGAGGCCATGCCGCTTGAACAATGGGTAGAGCATCACATCGAGGGGTACGACTTCTCCATTGTCCACGTAGTTGCCGACCTGCCAGCATAGCGATCCGCTCGGGTGGAGCAGTCTTACACACTCCTCGATGACCCGCTCCTGGTCTTGAAGGTAGTTATCCATCGGAGAGCGTTTTTCGTAGGACTTGCCGATGTTGTACGGCGGAGAGGTCACTATCAACTTCATAGATCCGTCAGGGAGGTCGCGCATGAACTCGATGTTGTCCCAGCAAGCCATGACAGCCTGGAATTCTGCCTCTTCAGACTCCGAGCAAGTTGGACCTTGAACTTGACCATAGCCAAGTTCAAGTGGGACCTGACCGAGATTTTCCCGTTTCGATGAAACTCCCGGACCATGAATTTGAGCTACCATAAGCGAACTGCCCTCCCGGTCTTCACTCCTCCATCATCGCCTGGATGATCGCCTGCATCTCGCCGATGTAATGCTGGTAGCTGCGGTTCTGGTAGCCCAGCGCTTTCTGGGACTCCGCCGTATCGTACCAGTCCACCCAACCCGGAGCGTCGCGGTATGTAGCCATCTCAACGGGCGCGCCCATCACGTCGAAGAAGTCCCTGACATAATCCCGCCCGTACAGTTGCCACGTTGGGCCTCCGCCGATGTTGAACACCCTGTGTCCGCCGCCCGGCGCGTCCGCGGATGCGAACAGCGCGTCCGCCACGTCGTCGCGGTGAACCATCTCCACGCGCTGGTCCTCCATGAACGGCCACGGGTCGGGCGGTTCCAGGAACGCGGGAACGGCTATGGCCGCTATCCGAAGCGAGATCGTGTTGCTCAGCGAGGACTCTTTGATCAGCTTCTCGCCCTCTATCTTGCTGTCGGCGTATATGTCAATCGCGCTCTGCGAGTGGGAGGTTCGCACGGGCGGTTCCTCCGCGCTGGTGTCACCGTAGGTGCTGATGGATGAGGTGAACACGAGTCGCGCGCC
>JAAXHY010000340.1 GCA_012270665.1 Dehalococcoidia bacterium | reverse complement strand
CGTTCCTCAGTGTACCAGGGAAGTCCGTCCATGAGACCGTCCCTGACGCGCCGGGTCGCGGCGTCCTCGTCGCGTTCGAAAGGGGCGGCGTCCGTGATGCCCACCCTGTCGAAGCCGAGGGATAGGGCGAGGGATTTGACTTTGCGCTCGATGTTCAATTCTCGACTCGTTCCAGGCGCTAATCGTCGAGGAAGGAGCGGAGTTCGGCGACCAGGGCGTGGACACCCTCGGCGTCCGGGCCGTTTGGAGCGAGATCCAGGTAGTAAACGAGGTCGTCTAGCGCCTCGGCGCTGTGTCCAAGTTGGTAGTGGACGATTCCGCGGTCGCGCCTGTCCATGGCGGAGTGCGGGTCCAGCGCGAGAGCGAACTCTGAGACGGTGAGAGCGCGAACGAAGTCCTGATCGGTCATGTATATCGCCTTGAGATTGCGTATCATGCGAGCGATTATCTCGCGATTGAGTACTGGCTTCAGCAGGTCGCGGCTCCAATCGAGGTCGCCGTGAGTCCGATCTGTGAGGATATCCCTGCACTCGTCTTCGGAAAGCAGTATGCCGCCGTTGAAGGCGTCTATGTACAGATTCTCGATCTCCCTGTGACGCACGAGGAAGTGTCCGGGCATCCCGATTCCCAGTAGAGGCACCTTGAGACGCCTGCCGACCTCCATATAGACGACGGCGAGGGTTATGGGAATGCCTGTGCGCCGTTCGATCACCTGGTTGAGGTAGCTGTTCCTGGGGTCGTAGTAGTTATCAGCGTCCCCCCTGAAGCCCATGTCGTCAAAGAGATGCTCGCTGATTACGTTGACGCAGTACAATGGATCGTCATCGTCCAGGAGCTTGCTCGAAACGGCTCCGGCCAACCGCTGGAACGCGAACAGTTCACGCTCTACGTTCAGCTGCGGATACTCCGCGGCAGCCAGGAGCATCGCGGCCCTGGCGACATCTATCTCATAGTCCGGCCTGTCGGTGACTTCTGCGAACTGGCTTAACAGGCTGCCTCGCTCCACTTATCATGTCCTTCCGTTCGGATAGCGCCTCACTCAGAAGGACATTATATATCACGTCCCCGCCTTTCGCGCGGAGACGGCGTATACGGGATCGGAGTACGAGGCCGTATTCGGACTGATGTCATACAGCGCTATGTCCTCCCAGCCGCCGCTGTGGGTGAAATAGGAGCCGACCAACTGACCGCGCCGGAGGTCGTCGAGAGACTGCCAGACGGCCACCGCCTTAGTCGGAAACATTCTATTGGAGTATATGACGTGGAAAACCATGCCGTCTTTCAGGATACGATGCACTTCCGAGAACACCTCCACCGGTCGGGTCATGTACTGTATCGAGACGGTGACTACGACCGCATCGAAGACTGTATCTTCGAAGGGCAGGCGCGGGTCGTCGTTGAGGTCGTGTATCACGTACTCGTCAAGCTGCGGGTTCTCGCGCATCTCGACGTCGTTCATGCCGAGCCCGACGACACGTTCTGCCTGAAACCCGGTCGGCAGGTGTGAGCGCCAGGAGCTCATCAGGTCCAGAATTACGCCATCCTCGGGCAGCGTCTCAGAGAGGTACCGGCCAATCGCGGCGATGGCGTGATCGTCTATATGCACGACGAGTCGTGGCTCGGTATAGAAGAGCCTGTCGTTGGACTCGTCCATGCGTCGGAAGAATTCGGGCGGGTATGTAGGAGTGTCGTTCATGGGTGTGGCACTCAGGATACCAGTTATGGACGCGCTCCGTAGCGCGGAGCTTCGTCGTGAAACCGTTTGTCCCAACGCATTTTATTTGAAACTGGAGTTGAAATTTAGTAGTATTTCTAAACTTTCAGGCCCTAAAGTTTAGAAAGTCGGCGTATTCTAAACTGGAGTTAGGAATCCCATGCAGCGTCTGAGCGATAGTCCGTGCGGCAAGACCGTCCCAATCGGGGGTGGTCAGTTGGCTTTTATTCCCAATTCGCTTCCGAGGGACTTGTCCTTGAGTCCCAACCTGGTCCTGCTGCTGGACAACGCTTCGCGCGCGGTCGCCACTCTTGCAGGTGTTGGAGAAACCGTCCCCAATCCTCATATGCTGGCCCAGCCGTTCATCAGGCGTGAGGCGGTGCTGTCGTCCAGGATCGAGGGAACGCTTGCGTCACTGTCGGACGTGTTGGCCTATGAAGCCAGTGGCCGAAAGCAGTCGAGCGAAGATGTACAGGAAGTGCGTAACTATGTGGTTGCGTTAGAGTACGGCATCGAGCGGCTGGAAAGTCTGCCCATATCATTCAGACTGGTGAATGAGCTCCACGAGCGTCTTATGGCGGGAGTCAGGGGCGAGAATAAGATGCCGGGGAATTTGCGGACGACGCAGGTCTGGATTGGAGCGCCCGGCTCTCGCGTTCAGGACGCGCGGTTCGTACCGCCTCCACCAGAATGCCTGCGCGACCTGTTCTTCGAGTGGGAGAGTTTTGTCAATGAATCCCACAACCTGCCTCCGCTCGTTCGATGCGCGCTGATGCACTACCAGATAGAGACTATCCATCCGTATTTGGACGGCAATGGCCGGATTGGCAGGCTTCTCATAACGCTGTTCCTGTGCGCCAGCGGGGTTCTCACGACGCCGTTTCTGTACCTGAGCGCGTACTTCGAGCGGGACCGGCAGAGATACTACGAAGAGTTGCTCAATGTGAGCTTGACTGGGGATTGGGGACGGTGGCTGTCTTATTTCCTAGAGGGGGTGTATCAGGAGTCCAGAGATGTTCTCGAAAGAATCCGCCGTGTGAGAACCCTTCAGGAAGAGTGGCGCGAACTTCTTCTGAATCGCAGGGAATCTAGTAACGGCCTGCGTCTGCTGGAGGATCTGTTCGTCCGCCCGATAATGACCGTCTCACGAGTATCGCAGTTGCTCGAAATCAGCGATCCGGGGGCACGACGGGTTCTCGACCGTCTCA
>JAAXHY010000076.1 GCA_012270665.1 Dehalococcoidia bacterium | reverse complement strand
CAGGGCGTGTACGGCCAGCGCCAGCCGGATGTCCATATGTTCCGAATCAAGATCCCGTTCGGAGGAACGACAGCGGACCAGTTGGATATGCTAGGGAAGATAGTCGCGGAATACGCGCCCCTGAACAAGGGACACGTTACCACTCGCGAGAACATCCAGCTTCACCATATTCCGCTTGAAGACGCCGGCCAGATCATGCGTATGCTGGCATCTGTCGGACTAACGACCCGTGAAGCCTGTGGAAACACGGTACGCAACGTTACGGGCTGCCAGATAGCGGGCGTCTGCGCCTTGGAGCCGTTCGACGTAACGCCATACGCCGCCGCGTACTCGCGCTACTTCGTCCGACATCCTTTCACCCAGTCAATGCCTCGAAAGATAAAGACTGCATTCTCGGGATGCTCCCGCGACTGCGCCATTACGGGCATCCATGACGTAGGCTTCCTTCCTGTGATACAGGACGGTCAAAAGGGGTTCAAGATGATGATGGGCGGAGGCACTTCGATAATGCCGCGCATCGCGCCCACGCTCTATGAATTCGTATCCGCTGACGAGTACCTGAAAGTCACGGAAGCCGCCCTAAGAGTCTTCCACAATTCGGACCAGGAACGCCGCAACAGGATGAAGGCGCGCGTCAAGTTCATGATTGATCGGATAGGAATAGACGAATTCCGCAAGTTAGTGGAAGAACAGCTTCAGGAAGACTGGGCGCAGCGATCATTCGACCCGACCGGCCTTCTATACATAGACGACGAAGAGGCGGACGCTCCGGCTCTCGATGGCAATTTCGCGGCGGGATCAGACCCCGAATTCGAGCGATGGCTTACCACAAACGTGCAGGCTCAGAAGCAAGCCGGATACCATACGGTAACCGCCAAGCTGCCACTGGGCGACATACAGGCTGAGCAGTTCCACCAACTTGCCGACCTGACGCGTAAGTACGGAGCGAGCCGCGCAAGACTTACCCACCAGCAAAATCTGTCTGTTCGCTGGGTACCGGAGAATGCGCTGTACGAAGTATGGCAGCAGCTGAATGAGATAGGATTCGGCGACGCCGGCGCTTTGGAGATAACCGACGTCGTCTCTTGCCCTGGCACAGACAGCTGCAAGCTCGGCATTACCTCCTCGATGGGGCTGGGACGCGCCATCAGCGACGCGGTCCAGGTAATTGACAAGGAAGAAGACTCCCTGATCAGGAAGATGCACATCAAGATGAGCGGTTGTCCAAATGGCTGTGGACAGCACCATGTCGCCGACATCGGATTCCACGGCGCTGCCGCCAAGGGTCCGGGCGGCCAAGTTCCCGCCTACGAGATGTTCCTGGGCGGAGGCTTCGAGGATGGGGACACCCGAATTGGTCTCAGGGTCAAGACGAAAGTCCCCGCGAAGAGTATGCCTCAGGCGCTCAGAAAGGTTCTCGACTTCTA
>JAAXHY010000572.1 GCA_012270665.1 Dehalococcoidia bacterium | reverse complement strand
GCCTTGTCGCCCGTGATAGTCGCGCCCTCGGTATCGTGGAACAGCCAGTTCCCGGTAGCTTCCTCTAGCACGCTGATGTCCGCCTCGCGTCCCACGGCCAGGCTGCCGAGGGTGTCCCCCATATCGAGCGCGGAGGCGGGATTGACGGTGGACATTCGTATCACATCTTCCAGACTGAAGCCAAGCGCGAGGAAGCGCGACATCATTTCGACCATGCTGTGAACGGTGTTGAGTCGTCCGGGTATGGTGAGGTCAGTGCTTATGGAGCGCGGCTCCACGCCCTGCTCGAGCGCGGCCCTGGCCACGTCGAAGCTGAAATTCTGTCGCCCGTGCGCGGTGTCCAGGAACACACCTCTCTGCTGAGCGTCCATTATCTCAGGGAGGACTTTGCCGTCATCGTTCAGGATTCGGCCCGCGTTGCCGCTGAACAGGTGTGTGATGATGTCGCCCGATTCGAGCATCGGAAGCAGCTCATGGGTGATCGTCCTGCCCTCGTCGGTGATGGAGCGGTCTCCGATGTGTACCATGAGCCTGACGCCTGCCTCATTGGCGGCCTGCTTGGCGAGTTTCACTATCTCGACGCCCATCACCGGCACGGCGGGGCCAATGGCCCTTATCTTGACGCCCTGGATGAGGGGCTTGTTGGCGAGAATGACGCGTACTGTCTCTTCCATGTCTATGTCCTCGCGGCGGGACAGTTCGGGTTGGTAGTTGAGTCCGGTGCGGGATATGTGGAGCATACACACGATGCGAGTCTTGGCGTTTGGGACGACGTGTTCGGGGAAGCCCCCGAAGGAGTAGCAGCCCGCGCTTCCGGCGTCCACCACGGTCGTTACGCCCGCGTAAACCCCCGCGAGGTCGGGATCAATGCCGGTCTGGTTGACGCCATGATAGACGTGGGTGTGCAGGTCTATCAGCCCGGGCGTGACGAGCTTGCCGGCAACGTCTATTACGCGGGTCTCGGGATCGGGAGCGATGTCCGGGGCGACCTGCGAGACCGCGCCGTTCGTCACCGCAACGTCCATTCGGGCGTCAATGCCCTGTGAAGGGTCTAGGACTCTGCCACCTTTGAGAAGAAGGTCGGTCATCTGAGTTGCCTCCGCGAGAGTCTAGCTATTGTCTTCCATGATCATGCGCGCGAGTTGGCGGCCCATGCGCACGCTGTAGTTGGTGCCGCGGTCCTCGGGATATATCTGAGTCGTGTTGGCGAGATAGACACCCTTGAAAGGCGTCCGGTGGCTTGGGATGTGGTCGGAGTAGTTCACGCCGATAACGGGCTGGGCGCCATCTACTCGGTGGTGATAGACCTTCTCTATCCAGTCGGGCGAGAAGTCGGTGTTTATCTTGCGCAGATGGGGCAGATACTCCTGCATGAGTTCGTCCCGGTCCATGCGGTAGAGCGGGCTGTCGGTCGTAAGGTAGTTGGACAGATAGACGATGTGCTTGCCGCCGTAGTGTTCCGGCCCTATCAGGTTGGTGTGCTCGATCACTCCGACGAACGGGATGGAGCGATCTGCGACGTTGAGCCAGTACACATCCGACAGCTTCCTGTCCAGCACCATTACTATCAGCACGGCGGACATATAGCGCGCGCTGTCCAGCCTGGCCTGGTAGTCCTCCGGCATTGTCGGAACCAGCCGCGTGAACACGGGCGAGGGCGTCGTCGCCAGTACCACGTCGAAGGGCTCCTCGACGGGGTCGTCCAGTCCGAATTGGACTTCCAGTCCGTGAACGCTGCCGTCCTCGACCATTATCCGGTTTACGGATGCTGAGGTGTGAACCTCGCCGCCCATGTCGCGTATCCTGTCGGCCAGCGTGTCGAATACTAGCCCGAAACTGCCCATAGGGTATCCGAGTTTCTCGCGCACCATGCTCTTGCCGCGCGACTTGACCCTGGTGTTGACCTTCCCCCACAGCCACGCCATAGTGACCTGGTTATAGTAGTCCTCTCCGAACTTGCCGCGCAGCATCGGGCCCCAGAAGGTGTCGTACATACGCTGTCCGCCGTACTTTCTGAGCCAATCTACCGTGGTTACGCCCTCGTACTTGCGCCATTCCTTCTGACGCTGCAGGTACAGGGTCATCAGTCCGAGACGGATGCGGTCGGGCAGGCTCAGGGGCTTGAACTTGAGCAGGTCGAACGGGGTGACGAAGTCGTAGATCTGTCCATCGTAGAGCGTACCGGCAGTCGAGTCTATCCAGCGGATCGTGTGTCCAAGGTCTATCTCTTCGAGCAGATCCAGAATGTCGGTGTCGGACGTGAACCAGTGGTGGTACCCGCGCTCCAGTCGCTCGCCGCCGACGTCGAACGTCGAGGCGTGGCCGCCGATGAAGGGCGCTCGCTCGTAAACGACCGCCTCATGGCCCGCCTTCAGCAGGTCGTAGGCCGCCGGAAGCCCTGTCGCTCCCGCCCCGATTATTCCCACTCTCAAAGCCCCGGTCTCCTAATCCTCGATACTCAACTCGCGACTGATACTTTTGGAAAAGCCGTAAACAGCGTCAGGGGATATATTAGCAGTATATGGTCACCTATTAGCGCATATCGAAAGGATAGCGTGATATCCGGATTCGCCCGCCACGTATCGTTACAATAGCTCGATTTTCCAACGCCCGCCGATGACGTTCGATAACTTCCATCATCAGAGCAATACGCTGTTGCGACGGCGTGTCTGGAAGTCGAATCAATCCTGCATGTGGAACATCATGCAGATATATCAACTCCCCGAAGTCTGTATCAATTGTGACCAGAATACGACCATCTGCCTCTGCGAGTTCCAGCAAAGCCCGATCTCCGGGATCAGATACGAATTCCCGAGCCTCCATAACGTCATGTCCCGCGCTGCGAAGCCACTCGGCAAGACGACCACCTGCGCACCGATCTACGAGGAATCTCACGAATTTGCAACAGATACGGCGGCTAGAGAGTCTCCTGCGATGACCGCGTGGGCATAGGCTGTGCAGGCGCGAATGTCATCCAATTCAAGCCCAGGGTAGTCATCCAGGATATCATCCGGTGTAACACCCTGAGTCAACAGGCTCAGTATGAGTTCCACAGATACTCGCATGTCGCGGATGATTGGCTTTCCACCAAAGACATCCGGCCTCGAGGTAATGCGGTTCAGGAGTTCTCGGTTCGTTAGCATGAGGTCCCCCCAGCGTCCTTCGATATGCGTAGGATATCAGTGTACATGTGATTCTATATCATCGAGCAATGAGCTTTATCCCATTGCTCACGGGTTTATCAGTATGGAGACCCGACCTGTGTGACCTGACTCACTACCTCGACAACTTTCTCAGCGAGAGGTGGCTAGTCCACAGGATTATCTGTCCCAGGATTATCACAGGCAGCAGAATAACCGCGTGAAGCGCGATCACGTAGCCGCCCGCGACCGACCTGTCAACGGTGGCCAGTGGTCCCAGTACCAGAACCTCGCGCGCTATTATCTCGAACAGTCCCAGCCCGCCGGGCGCGGCCGGTATAGAGCCGCCGATGTTGGTAATGGCAGTGGTCAGAACCATATTCACGGCCATCGGCACAGCCCCGTCATGGTATGCCTCTATTCCGAAAGAGTAACCCATTAGCCAGAAGACCGCTACCTCCGTTAGCCAGATGGGTATCGAAAGACCAAACAGCGTGGCAAGAGTCCGTGGATTGCGCAGGGGCGCGATTCCATCAAGAGACCTCGTCAGCAGACCGTCCAGGATGTACTCCACCCTGGCTGGAAATCTGCTAAACAGCCGAAGAGCGAAGGCGCGAGTCCGGTCGGGGTACGCTGACAGCAGAACGAGCACGCAGAACGCTCCGATGAAGGGCAATGTGAGTCCGAGCGTCAACAGGCTTGGAGGCAATCCACGCTGTTCCCCAAAATCTTCCACCAGACCCGCGACCGGCACGAACGGCGTTATCAGCGCGATGAAGAACAGAAGCGCTAGCGCGTCGAATATCCTTTCGACGAACACCGTTACCAGCGCGGATGCCGTGTTCACGCCCTCGCGTTCGCTCAGGTAGTAGCTCCGCACCAACTCTCCCAGGCGCATGGGCAGCAGGTTGTTCGCCATATATCCCACGACCACCACCGGAAACAGCCGGTGGGTACTGACCGGCTTGAGGTGCCTGAGCATTACGCTCCAGCGCATCGAACGGAAGTACACCGAGATGAAGTACATGGCGACCGACGGGGCGATATACCAGTAGTTCGCGCCGGCGAGCGCGTCCAGCATACGCCGGATGTCCACTGTGAACAGAAAATAAGCCAGCAGAATTATGCTGACTCCGATTCCGATCCAATATTTCCTATTTCCTTGAAGCACGGGCTCTCTCTAAGTCTCTACACCTCCTCAGTGCGCTCCCCTGTAGTCCTGGGGCACGTTGGCGTTGAAATAGACGTAGGAATCTTCGCTTCCGAGGATGTCGTACAC
>JAAXHY010000459.1 GCA_012270665.1 Dehalococcoidia bacterium | reverse complement strand
CCTTGCGGTCGGCGAAGGGGAGACAGTCTCCGCCGGAGACCCGCTTCTGGTCCTGGAAGCGATGAAGATGCAGAATACTATCCCGTCCCCGGTTGACGGCACGATCAAGTCTCTTCCTGTCGCCTCAGGAACGCAGGTAACCAGGGACCAGGTGCTTGCGGTAATCCAAACCTAGAAATCTTCATACCGGCACGGCGCACACCCACTCAGGCAACACACGCAATAAAATTCACCGGAAAGGAGCCAGAACGTGGCTGACAACCAGATTATAGACGCGGCAAAGGAGCACTTCGGACAGGTAGTGGCCCAGCAGTTGGAGAGGGTCGAAAGACTGAAGAACGAACCCGACTGGCTGGACTATTCGAGTGTCTCTCCCATAGTGGTCGGTATGCTGGGTGGAGACGGCATCGGCCCAAGAATCAGCGCGGAGTCCCAGACCGTCCTGGAACATCTGCTCAGAGAAGAGGTGGACTCTGGGAAGGTGGAATTCAGGGTGATAGACGGCCTGACCATAGAGAACAGGGCCGAGCACATGCAGTCTATACCCGACGACGTTCTCGCCGAGATCAAGGACTGCCATGTCACCCTCAAGGGTCCGACCCATACCCCGGAACAGGGCGACGGCTGGCCCAATCTCGAGAGCGCTAACGTCTCCATGCGCAAGGAACTCGATCTGTTCGCCAACATAAGGCCGGTCCGGATTCCATCGGAGGGCATTGATTGGACGTTCTTCCGCGAAAACACCGAAGACATGTACGCTGTAGGCAGCCAGGGCATGAACGTGACTGAAGACCTCGCGATGGACTTCCGCGTCATCACCACGCAGGGCTCGCGCCGCATCATAGACGCGGCCTTCGCCCACGCGCAGAGGACAGGCCGGGACCGCGTGACCATCGTCACGAAGGCCAACATCGTCAAGACCACTGACGGCAAGTTCCTCGACATAGCGCGCGAGATCTCGGAAAACTACCCGGGAATCGAGTGGGACGGCTGGTACATTGACATCATGACCGCCGCGCTCATAAACCCCGCACGCCAGAAGGACTTCCAGGTTCTCGCTCTGCCAAATCTGTACGGCGACATCCTTACCGACGAAGCTGCCCAGATACAGGGCGGCGTGGGAACAGCCGGAAGCGCGAACGTAGGCAAGCAGTACGCTATGTTCGAGGCGATTCATGGCAGCGCTCCCAGGATGGTCAGAGAGGGACGCGACCAGTACGCCGATCCCAGTTCGCTGCTCCGAGCGGGCGCGATGATGCTCGAGCACATCGGCTACGCGGACATAGGATCCAAGTTGCACAAGGCCATTGACATCTGCGGCCAGTACGAGCGCAAGATAGTCATGACCGGTCGCAGCACCGGCTCGACCAGCGCGGAATTCGGCCAGTACCTCATGGAGACCGTCGCCGACCCCAGCATCGAAGACCGCTGGCAGGAGTACGTCGACGCCTCCGGCTAATACGCGCGGCTTTCGGGACACCGCGGGTCGTTCGTTGAACCGAACCCTCGACACCCAAAACGGGGCGGGCATCTGAACCCGCCCCAACTACTCAGTACTGACAAACCGATAACTGAAAGCTATAACCCGAGGACCAAAATGCCAAGAAGCAAAGTAACCGTAGTGGGCGCCGGCAATGTCGGGGCCACCGCCGCCCAGAGAATGTTCGACAAGGGCTACGCCGACATCGCGCTCGTGGACATTGTGGAAGGGCTGCCCCAGGGCAAAGCGCTGGATATGCTCGAGTCCGGCCCCGTCGTCGGCTCCGACGCCAGCGTGATCGGTACCAACGACTACCAGGATACCGCCGACTCGGATGTCGTGGTGATCACATCCGGCATCGCCCGTAGGCCGGGCATGAGCCGCGATGATCTGTTGCTAACCAACATGAACATCATCACCTCGGTCACCCAGTCAGTCGTCAATCACTCGCCTAACGCGATACTCGTCATCGTGACCAACCCCCTCGACGCGATGGCGCAACGAGCCTTCCAGGTCAGCGGCTTCCCCAAGAACCGCGTGGTCGGCATGGCCGGAATTCTGGACACTGCCCGGTTCAGGACATTTCTGGCAGAGGAACTAAACGTTTCCGTGAACTCGGTCGAGGCCTACGTGCTCGGCGGACACGGCGATACTATGGTACCCGTAACGGCCAGCACGACGGTCGGCGGACAGCCCATCAGCGAGGTTCTGTCGCAGGACCGCATGGAATCCATCGTAAAGCGCACCCAGGATGGCGGCGCTGAGATCGTCAACCTGTTGAAGACCGGCAGCGCCTACTACGCGCCGTCAGCCGCCATCGTCCAGATGGTCGAGGCTATCCTGTTCGACAGGCAGGAGATTCTCCCCTGCACCGCCTACCTGGAGGGCGAATACGGCATAGACGGCCTCTACGTTGGAGTGCCTGTCCGTCTCGGAGCCGGCGGCGTCGAGGACATCATCAGATTCAACCTCACCGAGGCCGAGCAGTCCGAACTTCTGAACTCCGCCGAGGCCGTAAGAGAACTTGTAGAAGTCATGGCCCAGAACGCCTGACGACTCATAGTCTTACGTAAAGTCCATAGGGGCGTCCATCAGTAGGCGTTCCTATTCCAAATCCAACTCGATATCAGGATAGAGGAATTCTAACCTATGATATACACATACCCTTGTGATCTTGTCCCTGATGAGGAAGGGGGATTTCTGGGTCACATTCCCTGACATGCCCGAAGCTATCACAGGCGGTAAAACGCGCGCTGAAGCGCTTGAGATGGCCCAAGACGCTCTCACTGTCGCGCTAGCTGGATATGTAATCACCAACTGGAACATACCCGCCCCAAGCCCAATATCAGAGGGTCAGGAGCTAATCCCCCTCGACCCTACGCCGGCCGCAAAACTCGGGCTCTATAATGCAATACGCGAACAGGGCATATCAGAAGCAGAACTCGCCCATCGTCTTGGAACCACCGAGCCTGTTATCAATAGACTCCTGATACCGGACCGCTACACTCACATAACCTCCGTTATGAG
>JAAXHY010000502.1 GCA_012270665.1 Dehalococcoidia bacterium | reverse complement strand
TGGTAACACTTCGGCTCGAAGGCGATGCTGCCGAAGCGGGTGTACTTGCCCTCGTAGGACGGCGCGTCGCTCGTCCACAGCTCGCGCATCGCCGCCAGGTAGTCGTCGGTCACCGCGCCGCGCTCGGCGTGGGTCAGGCCGAGGACGCGGAACTCGCCGCGCATCCAGCCGACGCCCGTCCCCACGATCAGGCGGCCCTTGGAGACCTGGTCGAGCGTCGCGATCAGCTTCGCGGTCTGCACCGGCGGACGGTAGGGCGTCACCATGACGCTGAACACGATCCGGATGCGTTCCGTCAGGGTCGCGAGGTGCGCGCCGAGCACGAAGTTGTCGTACCAGACGGTGCTCACCGATGGGGCATCGGGGCGCACCGGCATGATGATGTGCTCGGGGAGCCGGACGCCCCAGAACCCGAGCTCCTCCGCCGCCCGCACCGACCGCGCCAGCGGCTCGATGCCGCCCCAGCGGTCGTAGGGGAAGACGGGCATGGTGAAGTTGACGGCCTTCGCCTGGGGCATGGCTGCTCCGCCGCGGCCGCCCGCGCTGAGCGGCGGGCGGTTTTCTGAGCCTCTACTGATCGTCCACTGTAAATGCTTGGCGGATAAGCGGCATTAGCGGTTCGATATGGTCTGGGGTCGCTAGATCCACTATCAGTCCGGCATCGTAGTTCGCATTAGGGATGAATTTCAATTCCCTGGCGTCCGATGCCAGTAGATCATCCGGTATATCCACCTCGGAAAATTCGAGGGGTATGGTCAGGGCCAAGTAACCCTTCCTAGGTATCACTTCTAGGAAAAACTTGGCGTCGCGATGATAGGATATGGACTTGCGTTCGACAATCTCGATCACGTTGTCACCGAGGTCAATGACGCCCTGTCGGAGGGCGTCCAGGAGCTCTCTCTCCACATCGTCCATATCAATGTCTTCAAGTCGACGGGGTGCCGCACGTTGCTGTAGATCATGAGCCTTTGCCGTGTCAATGCTGGACTTGTCTACCTTGAGACTAGGCCATATCTCCAGGGCTCGCTGCGCAAGTTTCTGGCCTCGCTCTTCTATCTCTGCCGCAGTCCATCTCGACTGTTCACTGATGAACCTGTTCAGTCGAACCGCACTGTCCTTAAAGCCGCCTGCAATTGTCAACTTTTCTTGGAATGATCTATCTGAATATCTGCTGTTGTACGCAGTGAGCGTAAGGTTTCCAAGGCGATGAAGCCATGTAATCTGGACCTCCTGCCAATTTGATCCCAGCATTGTTTTCCATCCTGACGCCAGGTTCTCGTTCTGTGGCAAGACATGTTCAATGGAGTATTCGCTCGTGTCACTCGGTTCCTTGGTTCCAGCATTTTCCAGACGTTCGAGTAGGTGCCAGAGAATTCTTCGTCCGTACAGGTCCTCTTCGACGAGAGCTCTTTGGAAGTCTTCATCGCTTGGAAATCTGTAATGCGACATATGCAGCCTCGCTTTTAGCGATTCAAGCGGTGACTCATCATCTAGTTGGCGCGCCAGCGTAGCAAATATCGTCCAATACCCTCGTGTTTGGCGACCACACACCGCGCGGCGTAAGATGTAGCTCTCGACTAACGTCAATGCCTCTATGAAGTCCTTTTCTGAAAGTCGTCCTCGTTCAAAGGAGTCATATAGACGTGTGACAAGAATCGCAGGGACAACTGCAAGACGACGCACATTGCGCATCGCCTCATCGAGTGGGCTCTTCTCATGACTTCCCATCATGAACGCCGCATAGTGGCGAGCCTTGATAACCAGATCTTCGAGCCGTCGCTCTAGATCGCCCAAATTTGGTGAAGGGAAGGTCTTCTTGAACTCTTCGTAGACACGGTCGTCCCGCGTTTGTCTCGTCGCCCGAGTTTCCAAGGCCACATAATCACGAAGGAAAGAGTTTAGTGCGGCACCAGACTTCTGGAAGAGCTCTTCAACTCTACTCCAGTAGTCTTCGTAAAGGCGAGTCTGGTCACGCTCTTCCAGCTTCATCAGAAGATAGTTTCGGACAAGGTCGCTTTGACTAAGGTCGACACCCGTGGAGTTCAGGCTCTCGAAGACGAGTTGAGGATCGTCGATGTGACGCTGCAGCGTTACGTCGACAATGATGAGCTCGGTGGCCCCGCGGTAGACTAGGTCGGGATCAGCACATTTCTCTATGCGTTGTCTAAAGAACTCATACGCCTCCACGATTAGCGATGAATGATTCGTTGGCAACTCTTTGTTGTCCACAAGTGCATGCAGAGTGGCATTGTCACTACGCCTTAACACCAGCTTGTGATGTCGTCCAACAGATTGGTACACGTTTTTGAGGAAGAATGCATCAATCTGTTCAGGCGTGGGCCCGTCCTCGCCTCCCGACCATCCCGTTTCCTTGATGTAGTCTCGAAGGGCTACCATTAGCAGCGTTAGGCTGGTCAGCCGTTGTTGTCCGTCTATCACCAGCCAGCGCGTGAAGCCGGCTGCACTGTCTTCCGCTGCCACGTAGACGATTGAGCCAAGAAAGTGACCCTTGTCGGCACCGACACCGGCGCGCCTAATGTCCTCCCAGAGACGGTCGCATTGCTCCTCGGTCCAAGTGTAGTCTCTCTGGAAGACTGGGATCAGGAATTGCGTATTGCCGTTGATAATGGCCGTGAACGGCCGGTTTATGGCTTGCACTCGCGTTCACTCCGCGGGTCCGCTTCTGCAACGGGCGGACCCCATCATTGGGGCTGCAGGCTACAGTGGGCTAGCCGCGTTCGGCGATGGCCTGCTTGATGAAGTCGGCGATCTCGTGGGTGGGGCTGCCGGGGCCGAAGATGCCGGTGACGCCCATCCCGCGGAGGCGGTCGTAGTCGTCCTCGGGGATGATGCCGCCGGCGACGATGAGGGCGTCGTCCTTGCCCTGCGCCTTCAGCCCGTCGACGATGAGCGGGAAGAGCTCGAGGTGGGCGCCCGAGAGGATGCTGAGCCCGACGACGTCCACGTCCTCCTGGACCGCCGCTTCGACGATCATCTCCGGGGTCTGCCGGATGCCGGTGTAGATGACCTCCATGCCGGCGTCGCGCAGGGCGCGGGCGACGATCTTGACACCCCGGTCGTGACCGTCGAGACCCACCTTCGCGAGCAGGACGCGGATTGGCTGACTCATGAGGCG
>JAAXHY010000422.1 GCA_012270665.1 Dehalococcoidia bacterium | reverse complement strand
CCGTCGGAGCGAATCGCGAAGTCGGTGGGCAGGTGGAAGCCGCGTCCGCCCTGGTCGGCGACGAATCCGACAGTGGTGACGGGTTTCAGGGTGAAGCTCTTGGTCTTTGTCTGTGTAACCATGTTTGCATTCCTCAGTTGTTGGTTGTCAGTAGCAAATCTTCGGTCGTCAGTTCCAGTCGCGCGAACTCAATAGCGGGAATGACTACTTGCCTCGCAGGCTTGTGTCCATTTTCTTCATGCAGCAATTCGCCGATTTTGTCTACGTCATCAATGCTGAAAGTCAATTCCCCACAGTTTACGCATACGGTAACGGGGACACCGTACACTAGGATGTGTTCACCATCGCCCATCTGGTAAACTCTGTCGCGTTTTTCTTTGCGAGCATAATCGCTACCGCAGGCAGCGATTATGCATTTGTGCTTGTACATATCAACCCTGCCTTCTTCTAGTGTAGTCAATCCATATCTCAGGGTCTGGCTCATATACGGTAATCACTTTCACGAGGGCGGTGTCATCGCGGGACACCAGTACATGCAGTGGCCTATTGGCGCTAGTAAATCCTAAAAGTAAACAGCTTGGAGAGTATTTGTCCTCCGGGTAATCCTCAATGATGTTTGCTTGCGCCCCCGCCTGTCTTATCTCGCGCCTATCAATACGCCTCGAAGCCAGGATATCCGCGGCGTGATCGGTCAGTTCCATTTCTCCCAGAGATAGCTGAATGCGAATCCGTATGAGTGTTTTCACGTTTGTCTAATATCGCGCTCCTGATATTCATTGATCGGCACGCGCGCCTGTCCTGATTCGACACTTAGGGGTCAGCGGTTCGTTTTCATTCGGGAAAGTTGTAGGCTTTGAGGGTGATCCACTTCGCCGTCTTTCGACACTCGCCTCGCAGCATCAAGCGAACCCACTCGATGTCCTCATCGCTGATCATCTCTTCTCCGCAATCCACGCACACCTCGGCGGGAATGTCGTACACCATGGCAAACTCCCCGTCAATGCAAAGAACCTTGTCGAGTGTCTCCGCTCGCGCCCGCCTGCTGTAGCAGACAGCGCATTTGCGCTCGATTTCTTCACCTCTTTGCGACACAGTGTCCGCACTCACTGTCCCGTCTCCCTGTTCCTCTCGCAAAGGACTGAGCATCATCTAAGCTATCGAATGGGCCGTGCATTGGTTGTTTCTTCCGGCAGTTCCACCTCCTCTGCCCAAGCCATAATTGCAATGTGAGCACGCTTCCTCGTGAATCTTTGCCACATTGGTTGGACTGTTCTCACGGACCCAATACAAATGTGTTGTATCCCTATGCCAGTTGGTATTCCTGGGTGGTTACTACTAGTTGGATCAGGGTTACGATATTTTGCTCGGATTCGGGGTTGGCGAAGTCGAAGTCGCCCCATTTGGAGGCGTATTCGACGAGGCCCTGGCGGGTGCTGTCGAGTACGGGCAGGGGGCCTAGTATGTCCAGAACTGCGTCGACGACGCGCTCGGCGGACATCGGCTGTCCGCCGGACATCCCCTCGATGCGCTCGATTATGGCGCGGATTCCGCTCTTGTCTGGGCTGTTGAGGACGCGGCTGGCGAAGTTGACCCGCTGCACGTAAGAGCCGGTGTTTATCCACTCGCTGCCGCCCTGCCAGCCCTCCACACTCGTCGGGTTGAGCAGTCCCTGTCCCATTGCGGCGCACGCTCCGGCGGCGGCGTATGTGTCCGTCGAAGGCAGCGAGATAGGCCCCGCGATTCTGAGCGTTCCGACGACCATTTCGGCGGGGCTCTTGATTCGCGCGAACCGCGACGCCTCAGCCTTGAAGAAGTCGGAGTTGAACATCGCTCGCAGCATCGCGGTCATGTCGTAATCGGAGTCGAAATATGCCTGGGCCATTATCTCGATGGCCTCGGGGTCCCTTGGCTCGAAGTGGGGCCACTGGGGAACGGGAAGTTCGTCGGCGACGAAGAAGTGGTACAGGTGGCGCGCTATGAACCGCGCGGTAGCAGGCTGTCGGCAGATGATGTCGACGACGTCCTCGCCGTTGAAGTCGCCGGCTTCGCCCAGGAATTGCTTGTCATCGTGGTCGTGGTCATCGTCGTCGTACTCGAACTGCCAGGCGATGTAGCCGTAGGGTCGAGCGGTGTTGTTGCGCATCTTGATGGACATATAGTCGGGGTTGACGACGCGCCAGCCAGTGAATGCGCGGGAGCACTCCTTGATGTCGTCCTCGGTGTAGTTGCC
>JAAXHY010000595.1 GCA_012270665.1 Dehalococcoidia bacterium | reverse complement strand
TTCGGGTAGTTGCGCGCAATCTCGATGAAGCGCATGGTCACATCAGGAGTCGTGTGGCCCTTGCCCTGGTAACTATGGCCGACGGGTTCGGAAGTGTGAGCGGTGATTATCAGACCGTACCGGTCCGCCATTTCTAACAACGGTCTCATAGTGCCGGCGTCGCCTATGTCGAACCCCTGGGTGTCGGCGTGAAGTTCGCCGACTCCGATAAGTCCCGCCTCGGCGCAGCGTTCCACTTCGCGCGCCGCGACCTCGCCCCAAGCCGGATTCACAGAGCAGAAACCGACAATCCGGTCGGGATTGTTCCGCGCAGACTCGATGATATAGTCGTTGACCTCGCGCGCGAGTCCGCTGTCCGTCCAGCCGATGCCCATAGCCACCGAGCGGTCAACTCCGTCCTCGTCCATCGCCCGAATCAAGTCCTCGGCGGTAGCCATTCTGGACCTCGGGTCGGAGAACAGTTCACCGAACGTCACATCCCGCTCGACCCACTTTTCGCGTTCATCCCTGAGCCAGGAAGGGAAGATGTGGGTGTGGAAGTCCGTAACCAGCGCCACCGACTACTGCGCCGTCATGCCGCCGTCTATTACAAGCTCGGAGCCGGTCATGTAGGACGAATCATCCGACGCGAGGAACAGGATTCCCTGCGCTATCTCCTCCGGCTCTCCGATGCGGCCCATCGGTATGCGGCTCAGAACATACTGTCTGCGCTCCGCGTCTTCCGAGCCGAAACTGTTCATCGTCATGGGGGTAGCCATGAAGCCCGGATGTACAGAGTTGACCCTGATGTTGTCAGAAGCAAGCTGAATGGCGGCGGACTTGGTGAAGATGCGTATCGCCCCCTTCGCGGCGTGATACGCGCTGGATGTCGGGCTCCCGACCAGTCCGTATATAGAGGATATATTGATGATCGAGCCGCCCCCGGCCGCGCGCATCAGCGGAATGGCGTACCTGGTGCCGAGAAAAACGCCCTTGGCGTGAATATCCATCTGGAGGTCCCATGCCTCCTCTGTCGTATCCTCGACTCTGGCCGCGCCGCCAATTCCCGCGTTGTTGACCAGGATGTCAAGACCGCCGTAGGACGACACGGTCGCTTCTATGGCATTCTCCCAGTCGCTCTCGCTGGTGACGTCCAACTTCACGAACATGACGTCGTGCCCATTCGCCTTGAGTTCTTCCGCAGTCCGTTCGCCGGAATCGGTATCTATGTCGGTCAGCGCTACCTTCGCGCCCTCTTCCGCGAACATCCTGGCGGCGACACCGCCGAATCCCTGCACCTCTCCCGTGACGCCGTGCGCCGCGCCCGTGATTAGCGCGACCTTATTCTCAAGCCTCATGCCAAACCCCCGTAGTTTCACTGTTATGTCAATCCCAAAGCGACCTCAGTCTTTGCCTCTGGCCACGCCGAGAACCTCATGCCGGAGGGCGAAGTCCGCCGCTCGGCGTCTGCTGTCGAGTCCCAGTTTGCGCAGAATGTGGCTGACGTGATTCTTCACAGTATTCTCGCTTATAACGAGGCTCTGGGCAATCTCTCTGTTGGTTCGCCACTCCGCTATCATGGACAGAACCTCCCGCTCCCTGTTGGAGAGAAGAAGTTCGCTGTCGTCAGACCCACCATCACCGTCGCTAAGCGTCTTCAGCATATCCAACACCCGCCCGGTGAGAGCCGGATCCAGCAGTGTCTCCCCGTTCGCCGCGGCCCTGACAGCGTCGTGCAGTTCGTTCATTCCACCATTCTTGAGCAGGAAGCCGCGCACGCCCGCCATTATGGACGCCTTGACCGCCTGCTCGTCATCGTAAGACGTCAGCATCACCACCGCCGCGTCCGGGACGGTATCCTGCTTCAGACGACACGCCTCGATACCGCCCATGCCCGGCATACGGACATCCATGAGAACCACGTCCGGCGCGCGTCTTTCGGCTTCTACGACGGCGGTCTCTCCGTCGCCGAAGTCCCCGACCATCTCTATATCGGCTTCGAGCTCGAACGCGGACCTCAGCCCCACACGGAGCGGCTCATAGTCGTCAACTATCATCAGCCTGATGCG
>JAAXHY010000163.1 GCA_012270665.1 Dehalococcoidia bacterium | reverse complement strand
GGGAAGGGGAACCCAGATAGCAGGCGTGCTAAGGATCGAGGAGGCATAGCAACTGCAACTTGGTTTCATTCACTTTTTCACAAAGCCTCCCACGCTGACGGTGGGGCTATGTCAGCGACAGCGGGAATATATCACAGGCTCATCAATACCGCAACTTCGCAGGGGCAGGAGAGATTCGGAAAAGTGGCGGGCAGCGGCGCATCCGGTTCTATCCACGAAGGACACGAATCAAGGCGCTGGGTATTGTCATATCGTCGGCAGGCGAATGTGCGACGGCAGCCGCGCAGACAGCCGTCAACGAACCTGAGCGCCAGGCCCATGCCCCACAGGCGTTCGGGGCCAACCCGGAGGGGACGGAGCGCGAAGGGAACGAAGACGATGACAGCGCTGACGGTGGCCTCCATGAATTCCCGGCGCGCCCGCCCGGAGCCTGAATGCGCATCCGGCATATATGCGCGGCGACCAGGTGGCGCTATACGGTGTCTTCGGGTCCCACATGTCGATCGTCTATGCGATACCAGAACACCTTGCCGCTGGCGATGAGACCTTGGATACGGTTGTCCAGCCGCACACCGGCGACTACGGGCCAGGCATCCCTGCCCGTGAACTTCTCGATTAGCTCCGCGCTGCCTATCGCCCTGCCCGTATCCCTTTCGTCACAGGTGTACGAAGCCTGTACGACGATATAGCAGACTGAGCCGTCCAACCTGAACGCCTCTATCACGAGATCACTCCCGTAGTAGGCCCTCCGCGTGTTGGACGGGATGGCGGCAAGTTTGTCCGTTCCGTACTCTCTTGCCAGCGAGCGCAGGTCTTCACCTGAGAGAACCCTCAGCGCCGTCTCATCGAGTCCCAGCCCTCTGGACTCACTCATCACATACGCTATGTCGGCCGTGTTCTTCACCGCGGCGGTCTCGGCATAGTTGCCCCGGAATCTGCCGAAGTCTCCTTCGAATCTGTTGAAGCGGGTTTCGACATTGCCCACTCGACGGAGCAACTCCGTCTGGGTCTTCTTGAGGTCGGCGATCTCTTCCAGAATACCGCCCTGGGTCCTCTTGAGGTCGGCGATCTCTTCCAGAATACCGCCCTG
>JAAXHY010000334.1 GCA_012270665.1 Dehalococcoidia bacterium | reverse complement strand
TCCCAGAAGCGCCAGGTGTTGTTGGAGACGCCGTAGAAGATGGCGAACCTGACGGTGTCAGGGGCGTCTATGCACCTGCGCGCCAACTGCACGAGGTCGCGGTGGGACAGCAGGGTGGCGAACTGTCTTGGAGCCTGCGGCCTGCCCTCGCGGTTGAGCGTCCCGATCCTAAGGCAGATGACGGACAGGCCGGAGTGATCTGAGTAGTATCGTCCGGCGGCCTCTCCGAACGCCTTGCCTATTCCGTACGGACCGTCAGGCCGTATGGGCATGTCCACCGTTACGCGGGAGAAGGTCGCCGGGTCCAAGCCCTCGTACCTGCCCGCGACGATGGAGGCGTAAGGCTCGTCCTCCTCGTAGTTGCCGGTCGCGTGATTGGAACTGGCGAAGATCAGCCGCTTCGCTCCGGCGCGCCGCGCGGCCTCCAGCGCGTTGTACGTCGAAGGCAGATTGTTGCGATAGACGACATCCCAGGGGCTGTCCTGGTCCGGCACGCTGGCGAGATCTATAACGGTGTCCACACCTTCGTAAGCGGGCAGGACGGCGTCGAGATCGGAAGTGTCGGCAACCAGGCTGGTGAATCCGTCCACCGGCCTGATATCCACGCCGGTCACGTTGTACGAGTCCTTCAGGCCATCCTGGAGTAGGCCGCCTATGAGCCCGGCCGCCCCGGTTATCAGTACGTTCTTTCTGTCGGGCATACAGATCTCCCGTGAACCTGTGATCAACTGCAATCAGTCCGGCAGCGCCGATTATAGTCGAAGCAAGCGCGCGGGACTACTGCGTTATCATAAGAGAAGCATCAGAAAAGTGGTGGATGACAGCACATCCAGTTCTATCCACGAGGGACACGAAGCGGCGCGAGATATTGAGTATTGTCATACTACACTGGATACCCACCGGAAAGAAATTTGACGCTTCCGTCACAAGAGAATCAATTCAGCGCCGCGAAAATCGTGGAAGCGCCAGTGGACAGCCTCGTCCGGAGACTCGTTTCGGCTTCAAGACGACTTGAGCCTTCCCGCAAGTCGCAATACAATGTCCCTAACGACCCCCGTTTCGCACTCAGCCATCATAGTCGGGAGGGTTGCCGCCATGCCAGACCAGGATATCGCGTTGATACCGCACCTTATGCGCCGCGCAGGCTTTGGCGCGACGCTCGATGAACTCGAGCGCTACGCCGAGATGGGGTACGAGGCGACTGTGGAGGAGTTGCTGTACCCCGAGGATATGCCGCCCGCGCTCGAAGACGAAGACCTCATCCGGCGCTACCACGTTGATGAGAACGGTCTTCTGATCGTGGACAGCTGCCAGACGTACCTGGTGTATCGCATGATCAACACGCGCCGCCCTCTCGAAGAGAAGCTGGCGCTGTTCTGGCACGGCATATTCGCCACCGGCTATACCAAGCTCAACCAGCCCAAGGCGATTCTGAACCAGATAGAGATGTTCCGCAGGTATGGGATGGGACGCTTCCGGGACTTGCTGGTCGAGCTTTCCAGAGACCCCGCGATGATCTTCTGGCTCGACAACAAGGACAACCACAAAGACGCGGTGAACGAGAACTACGGCAGGGAGATCCTGGAGTTGTTCTCTATGGGCGTCGGCAACTACACCGAGGACGACGTAAGGCAGTGTTCGAGGGCGTTCACAGGCTGGACGATCCGCAACGCCGTCCACCACACGGTACGCGCTTCGCAGGACTCGGTGTGGCCCTACGGACGGCTCGACTGGCAGTATGAATACAGGAGCGACGACCACGACGATGACGAGAAGACGTTCCTAGGCCGGCAGGGAGCGTTCGACGGCGAGGACGTCATCGCCATCATCTGCGAGCAGCGCGCGACCGCGCGCTTCATCTCGCGGCACCTCTACAACTTCTTCGTCGCCGACGAGCCGCAGGTTCCTGCGTGGGAGACCGTGCCGCCGAGAGACCCCGCCGCGATAGACGCGCTGGTCGCCACCTACTTCGAGAGCGGCGGAGAGATTCGCGCCATGCTGCGCACACTGTTCAACTCCGACTTCTTCAA
>JAAXHY010000247.1 GCA_012270665.1 Dehalococcoidia bacterium | reverse complement strand
GAGAGCAACTTCCCGGTGGACAAGGTCTCCTACTCGTACAACGTGATGTACAACGCCTTCAAACGACTGTCGAAGGGCTACTCCGATTCCGAGCGCGCCGCTATGTTTCACGATACCGCCGCGCGCGTGTACAGGGTAGAAAACTGATCAACACGCCGGAAACCGCCCTGTTGACAGAAGATAAGAATCAGTCGGAAAATACATATGCCATAGGTGTGGGCCGTGATTCGGCGCTGAGTGTCAGGCGTGGTTGGTGGGTTGCCTATGCGCTGATATTCTCCATGCAGGTAATCGCTTGGACGATATTGGTGGTTCTGGAGGAAGTCGTATATGGTGGCGCCCATAGAAGACCTTCCGAGATAGCGATTGCGATTGGTCTGAAAGTCGGGGCGCTGATAGTAGCGTCCGTCGCCTACACGATGATCCTGCTTGAAGGAGTGAGGTCTCTCATGGTTATATCGGGTTACTTGGAAGACAAACTTAACGAGAAGCGCAAAAGGGATGCGGCAAGGCGCAAGGCCGAAGAGGAAAGACGCATAGCCGAGGCCGTAGAGATAGCCGTAGCCCAAGCCGTAGCCCAAGCTGTAAGTGAAGCGCACGAAGCCTGGGCAGAATGGAATCGTCGGCGGCTGGAGGCCGATGAGAGAGGTGAGCCTTTCGACGAAAATCCTCCAGGATTTCCACAAAGGACAGGTGAACCAAAATGACGCTACCCGAAAGAATGAAATTCGGAATCTTCCTCGGCCCCTTCCATCGTGTTGGTGAGAACCCCACTCTTGCAATAGACCGTGACTTGGAACTCATCCAGTGGCTCGATTACTTGGGCTACGACGAGGCCTGGATTGGCGAGCATCACAGCGCCGGCTGGGAGACGATCTCGTCGCCGGAGATCTTCATCGGAATCGCCGCGGACCGCACACGCCATATCAAGTTGGGCACCGGTGTCATTAGCCTGCCATACCACCATCCATTGATGGTAGCCAATCGCATGGTGCAGTTGGACCATATGACTCATGGCCGGGTCATGTTCGGTGTTGGACCGGGGGCTTTGCCTGGTGACGCCTACATGATGGGCATTGACCCAACCACACAGCGCGAGAAGATGGACGAGGCGTTCGGAATAGTTCTCCGCCTCTTCACCGAGGCTGAGCCTATAACGTACAAGAGTGACTGGTTCGAGCTCAATGAAGCGATGCTCCAGTTGCGTCCATTTACTAGGCCGCACATGCCGATAGCCGTAGCCTCTGTTCAGTCCCCGGCGGGAGTAGCGCTGGCAGGAAAGTACGGCGCGGCGATCCTTACGATAACCGTTCCCAGAGATCCGTCAGCGACAGGGGGAACAAACCTAAAGTTCCTATGGGACGTTGCTGAGGAATCCGCGGCCGAGCACAAGCAGAAAGTGGACCGCTTCGACTGGCGGCTGACAGTGCCGGTACACTTGGCCGAGACCCGCGAAAAAGCGTTCGAGGAGGCCAGGTTGGGAGCGGGTCGTTTCCTGCGCGAGTACACCGAAGGCACCAACGGGCGCAAGGCCGCTTTCGACGGTCCGCTCGAAGAAGTGATTGATCACATGGCCGAAACCAACTCATGGATTATCGGCACGCCGGACGACTGTATCGAAGGCATACTGAAACTGGAGGAGCAGAGCGGCGGCTTCGGCGGCTTCCTCGTACAGGCGATAGACTGGGCGCCGCGCGACCGGATCCTGAACAGTTTCGAGTTGCTGGCCCGCTACGTCATGCCCCGCTTCCAGAATTCACTTGTCGGATTGGAAAACTCCAACCAGTGGGCGAGGTCGCGCCAAGAGGTGTTGGTGCATGGCCGCACCCGCGCCATAGACAGGGCTCACCAGGTTTATGCCGGCAGCAGGACCTAGCTTCGTCTGAGGCTGCCATTCCTCTGAATGAGTCAACTCTGCGAACTGGACCGGATGTTTGGCGCTAGTAACCACGTGGGGCCGCTGTTTCTATTGCAGAAGTTCAGCTAACTCGTTGGGGTGGCTCAGCATCGGGTAGTGTCCGGCGTCCATCTCATGCCAGTCGGCGTCGAGTGTCTCAGCAGTGTGACGCTGGTGCCACTCAGGTGGATTGACGCTGAGTCGACATCGAATCACGCGAGCGTCCCATGACTGCGCCCAGAAGGCGTCCAGTTCTCCGGGCGCGTCGGATGCCTCGACCGGGTGCATCGTGCATCGCTCTGCGGCCCAGGTTCTCAGTTCCGGATCTAAGTCAGCGAACAGGCGATTCTCCAACTCCTCCCGTGTCGGGCCTCGAGTCAGTTCGGTGGTGGGCATCGGAGGTGTATCGGGGGCACGCTGAACGATTTCAGACACTCTCTCCCCAGGCTGAGGCGCAAGAGCGTCAACGAACACCACGCGGCTGATGCGGTCACGCGCCAATTCCGCAATCTTGCATATCACCAACCCGCCAGTACTTGTCCCGACAAGGACGACATCACGAAGGTCCTCGTAGAACATCATGTCCGCGATCTCCCGCCCTTGTGCCGCAATTGTAATACCTGGACGTATAAGATGATGACGCTCTCCGCAACCATCCAATGTTGGAGCATAGACTTCGTGTCCCGCCTGTCGCAAGACCGCGGCAGTAGGTTTCCATATCCACCCGCCCTGAAATGATCCATGTATGAGCATGAAGGTCGCCATGTGTTCCTCCGGGTTGTCTGTTGGATGCGAATTACTAAACTTTTAGATACGTTTACTTTGGCGGCCGCGCAATTGACGTCGACAGCCATTTCGGTTATATCCACTGAGGAGGCCGGTATTGCAGCGCCTCGGCTAGATGCTCCACCTCGATGGCGTCGGAGTTCGACAGGTCGGCTATGGTACGCGCCAGTTTTAGGATGCGGTGATAGACCCTGGCCGACAGGTTCATCTGACGCATAGCGGACGCCATCATTCCAGACGCCTGCTGGTCCAACTGGCAGAATTTGTGGACTTCGTTTGGTCCCATCTCCGAGTTGGTCAACATTGAGCTCCCCGCAAACCTGGCTCTCTGAACTTCACGCGCCCGCTCAGTGCGTTCCCTCACGTTCTCCGACCTGTCGCCTCCAGGCGGCGCGGTCAGCTTTTCGTAGTCCACACTCGGAACATCCACGAAGATGTCAATTCTATCCAGCAGAGGGCCGCTCAGGCGCTTTCCATACCTAGACACCTGCGAATCGGTGCAGGAACACTGTTTCATCGGGTCGCCGTAGTACCCGCATGGACAGGGATTCATCGCGCCGACCAGCATGAAGTTGGCGGGGTATGAAACCGACCCCTGCGCGCGGCTTATCACAACCCTCTTGTCCTCCAGTGGCTGCCTCATTGCTTCCAGAATGCGGTGCCCGAACTCGGGAAGTTCGTCCAGAAAGAGGACTCCACGATGACTCATCGTGATTTCGCCCGGCCTCGGGGTACTCCCCCCTCCGACAAGTCCGGCGTAAGAGATGGTGTGGTGCGGCGCCCTAAAGGGTCTTTCAGTAACGAGTGGGCTATCTCGCGTGAGCGAGTCGGCGATGGAATATATCTTGGTAACCTCTATCGCCTCTTCGTGGGTAGGCGACGGCAATATCGTAGGAAGTGTCCTGGCTAACAGAGTTTTCCCGGAACCCGGAGGCCCGCTCATCAGAAGATTGTGGCTTCCAGCCGCAGCGACTTCAAGCGCGCGCTTGGACTGTTCCTGACCGCGTATCGTGGAAATGTCGAAAGCGCTATCGGCCTGCGTTTCACCTTGCGCCGTCCCGTCCCAGGTGACCTGCTTCAGGCTGTTCTCGCCGCTCATGTGCCGAATGAGGTCAGCCAGATTGCGGACAGGGAATACCTCGACTCCCTCTACCAACGCCGCTTCCTGACCGTCCGGCGATGGAACGAATATCCTCCTGACGTCCGATTCTTTCGCCAGCGCAGCCATTGGCAGAACGCCATCGGTATGAAGGAGGTCTCCGTTGAGCGACAGCTGTCCGATAAACATCGAGTCTTCAGCGACCGGGGGAATCTGACCCGAACTCTGAAGCAGCGCGACCGCGAGCGGCAGGTCGTATGTCGAGCCTGCCTTTCTGACGTCCGCGGGGGCGAGATTCGCTGTGATCCGGCGCAGCGGAAACTCGTATCCAGAGTTGCGAATTGCGGCCCTAACTCGCGCACGCGCCTCCTGCACGGCAGTGTCCGGTAATCCTACTACGTCGAATCTGGGAAGTCCCGGTGAAATATCAACTTCAACGTCAACGACGAACCCATCAAGACCGAAAACCGCGCACGACTTTACTTTGGCCAGCAATAGCTAACTCTCCCTTGATTGACGAATAGAATATGAGACAGTGAAATCTTGTTGAGCGCCTAACGTGGAGAATTCGGG
>JAAXHY010000436.1 GCA_012270665.1 Dehalococcoidia bacterium | reverse complement strand
GGAGCCAACTCCGTGACCGCCGTCGAGTAGATTGCCGAGTCCGCGGACGTGGCGAACCCGTATCCGAATCCTAGGACAATCAGCGCCACTGGCGGCGCGCCCACCAGCCAGCCTACTGCGAAAGAAATCGCGCCGCTCGCCGCGAAGATGACGCCCGCGCCCATGGTTCTGCCGAATCGGTCGGATATGACGCCGCCCGCGAACACGCCAAATATGCCTGTCATGAACATGAATCCCGACCATGTAGCCGCCAAGACCGCCGCCTCTCCCGCCTCTTTCCCGTCGTGAACCAGCGCCGCCGCCAGCAGCAGCGGAAGCCACAGACGAGCTAGGTACAGTTCCGCCGTGTGAAGCGCGTAGGCTGTGTTGATGAGGAGCATCGGACGATGCCGCAGCACACCCAGGTTCAGTCTGCCTGAACTGCCCGACGGCTGCTCAGACTCACCAACGCGTGACCCACGCGGCCATATATGTGCCAGCGCAATCAGTACGCCGACCAAGCCCACCAGCGCGGTTACCATGTAGGCTGTCCGCCACGAATCGGTGAGATCCAAAAGCTGTCCCATGAAGACATACGAAATGGTGGTGCCCGCGTATCCCGCTCCGACAAAAATAGCCACAGCCGTCCCGCGCATCCCGTCCGCGAAACGGAGCGATACGATTCTTATGCCCGGTATATACGCTCCCACGTGTCCTGCGCCTGCGATGAACCTCAATGCCGATGCCGTCCATACATCCCGCGCAAGCAGCGGAAACAGTATGTTGCTGACCGCAATCAGCGTCACGCTGGCGAACATCACCTTCCCTGCGGGCAGCCTGTCGGTCACGGGAATCAGGAACGCCGAGGATACCGCGTACCCCACCAGGTACGCGCTGAACACCACCGCCGCCTGGGAGTTCGTCATTCCCCACTCTTCTCTAACGAACGGTATGGAAGCTATGTAGCTGGAGAATGGCAGCAGTACCAGCAGCAGCGTCGAGCTCATCGAGACCAGCCACACCACATCCGACCAACTCCCAAGACCCAACAGGGTTCCTCTCGATTCTGATTCCACCTAGCCATCCTCGCATTTATCGCTAATACGCTTCATGTTACTCTACACTAAGACCCAGAACTTGACTAACCGGGACCGTCTGGCTGCCGCTGGGTTTACAGAGGTCGGTGTAGCGCCGAGGGAACCCGTTGGCTGGCCATGGAGTGATGGAATCCGGTGAAGGTCATAGGCAATCTAAGTCCTGACTTGAGAGTGATCCTGATCGGGGGATCTTCCCACGTCGGCAAATCAACAGTCTCCGAATCTCTGGCAGCGGCGTTGGGATGGGACCACGTCTCGACCGACTCTCTGGCACGTCACCCCGGCCGGCCGTGGAAGCCAGCGACGGAGAAGGTACCTGACGAAGTGGCGAAGCACTACTTCTGCCTGTCAGTAGACGAACTGATAGAGGATGTTCTGTGTCACTACAGGATCAATGTCTGGCCGAAGGTTGAGGCAATCATCGCGTCGCACTCGACTGACACCTCCACGACTAGAATAGTCTTGGAAGGATCGGCTTTGTGGCCCGAATTAGTGGTAAGCCTGGACCTCGACAAGGTCGCCGCAGTATGGCTTACGGCCAGCGAGGAGGTCTTTCGGCGGAGAATCCATAATGGAAGCCTGTATAGCTCTAAGTCTCCCAGGGAACGGATGATGATCGACAAGTTTCTCGAACGCACTCTCGCCTATAACGCGCGGATGGTTGACGCTGTGAGCCAGCATGGGTTCATCCTCATAGATGTCCTGCAATCCAACGTGACGGAACTTGCTGAAAGGTGCCTATCGGTGCTCGAAATTGACGAACGGTAGGATTCCGCTAATAAACACAAGATTATGTCCATGCTCAACTCAATGACCTGTGCCGAGCGTTCACGTCTCCGGGCACTGACTATTGCCGCGACGCTCCTTGCGACGATGCTCGCTTGCTCGTCTGAACCCGACCCTGCTCCGGCAGCCGAGCCGGAACGCTCCATACCCGTCTTCACCAACGTTGCCAGGGAAGTCATGGGCGGCGCGTACCGCGTTTCCAACTACCGCCCCGGCGTCGCCATATTCGACTACGACCGCGATGGCGACCAGGATATCTATCTCACCCAGGAGGCGGGCCACCCCAATCGCCTCTTCCGCAATGACGGCGATATGATCTTCATAGAGACAGCCGAGGACGTCGGTGTCGCCGCCGTAGATCAAGGCTCCAGCGGCGTTGTCGCCTGCGACCTGAACAACGATGGCTACCAAGACCTATACGTTGGTGGGCGCGGCATCCAGGGCGACGGACTCGACTTCCGCTCGGCCCACGTCGTAGACGAGGACGGTCGGCCCATCGCCCCCGCATACGCCGACAGGATATTCATAAACGACGGCGACGGCTCATTCACAGACGTCAGCGACACCGCCTTTGGCGACAGCCCCAACCTGCGCGCCGCGTCCACCATAGCCTGCGCCGACGTTGACGGCGATAGCTGGCTGGACATCTTCGTCGCCAACATGATAGACGAGGACTACTTCTTTATGGGCGAATCCAATCACCCAGGCCACTTCAACGTCATGTACCGCAACAACGGCGACCAGACCTTCTCAGACGTGTCCGGGGAAGCTGGACTGCTCGGTGAGCAGGTATGGATGCGCGACCCCAGCGGCGTCCCCTTGACGTTCACCGGCAGCGAAGGCATTACCTATGAGGGCTACGATCCTTCTCTCGTGGACAAAGAATCCAATCGTGTGGGCGACCCGACCGGACCCACGCACGCAGCCACCTTCTTCGACTACAACGACGATCTGCTCCCCGACCTATGGGTCGCCACGGACGGCGACTTCCTGCGCCTTTACAGGAACGACTCCACACCCGGGAACGTCAAGTTTACTTCGGTAGAGAGGGAAATGGGTTTCTCCCGCGTCGGCAACTGGATGGGCTTCGCCATCGGCGACTACAACGCGGACTCTCACCTCGACGTCTTTGTCACCAACGCGGGGTATCACCTGCGACTCAGGGAGCCTCAACTCAACCCTGGCCCGGACTGTAAATACCATGATCGCTTCTGGTGGGGCAGTTGTCTCAATGCCCTCCTGCGGAATGGCGCGGGCCAATTCGAGGACGTGGCACCCTATACGGACGTAAGGGCTAGCGCGCTCATGCCGCCCGCCTCTCTCGACCCCGACAACATCAATCCCGCCTGGCCTGTTCCAACCGGCTTGTCGGCCTACGATTTCGGCTACGGGACCACCTTCTTCGACATGGACAATGACGGCTACCAGGACCTCTACTGGCTCGGTTCCGAGATAGCAAGCGGTGACGGCCCGGGAGGCGACATCTACCAGTCTGCCGGTCGTATGCTCAGGAATCTGGAAGGCAACGGCTTCGAGGATCTCACCGTTGAAACCCGCCTGATAGATGTCCAGGGCGTCCGCTACGACCAGATCCCCACACTGCAACCCGACCAGGACCCAGCCTCCATCAAGCTGACGCCGCGATACCATGAGAACGGCAAGGGCCTCGCGCACGGCGACCTGAACGGCGATGGCTACGTTGACTTGGTAGGCACCAACAGCGGCGGCCTGCTGTTCACGGGAGAGGGCTACGACGCCGACTACGCCCCCGGCCCGACCTTCATGTGGGTAAACGAGCCGGGCAACAACAACTGGATTACGTTCAGACTCGAAGGCCGCATGGCGGTGGATGGGACCGGAAGCAACGCAGACGGCATAGGCGCGCGCGCCTATCTCAAGGCAACTCTGACTGAAGGCAGCGAACCCGTCGTCCAAGTGCGCGAGGTGCAGGCCGGTTCCAGCTATCTCTCCATGGACAGCGTCGAACTGGAATTCGGCCTCGGAGGCGCGAGCAAGGTGGAAGAAGTGAATATCATCTGGCCCAGCGGTCGCACCCAGGTACTGACCGGGCT
>JAAXHY010000131.1 GCA_012270665.1 Dehalococcoidia bacterium | reverse complement strand
CCGTCGAGTTTGGAAAGGCCCCGAATTCCGGGAGGAGATTACTGACAACCGACTGCCGATAAATGTAAACTATCAGCCATGCATCGAATATCAAAGGTAAGGCGGAATGATGAAACTCAACGATTTTCTGTGGCTCGGCGACCTAGCCTCTGGTGAGGTCTCCGAGATAGTCGCGAAAGCCCGCGCTATGAAAGAAGGCGTCACCCCCAAGGCTATGGACGGCAAGGTCGCCGCCCTTCTCTTCGAGAAGCCTTCGCTCCGAACACGGGTCAGCTTCGAGGTTGGCGTAAAGCAGATGGGCGGCTCCTGCATATACCTGAGCCAGTCCGATGTCGGACTCGGCACCAGAGAGCCCGCCGAGGACGTCGCTCGAGTTCTCGACCGTCTCGTAGATGTGATCGTCGCTCGAGTCTTCTCACATAGAAACCTGGAGATACTCGCGGAGTATTCTACTGTGCCTGTGGTGAACGCGCTCTCGGACCTCGCTCACCCCTGCCAGGCTATCGGCGACCTGCTCACGATGAGCGAGCACAAGGGTGACCTGGGCGGCCTGAACGTGGCGTATGTCGGCGACGGCAACAACATCGCCTCCAGCTTGGCGATAGCCTGTTCGGCGGTAGGAGCGAATTTCGCCATCGCGTCGCCGCCGAAGTACAAGGTGCCCGACATTTCATGGGAGACCGCCGAACGACGGGCCGCGGAGAAAGAGACGAAGTTGAGCTGGACAGAGTCGCCTGAGGCGGCAGTGGAGGGCGCCGATATAGTCTATACTGACGTATGGATCAGCATGGGCGACGAGGAAGAGGCTGACGAACGCCGCAAGATATTCGAAAGTTACCGCGTGGGCGCCGGACTGATGGAGCGCGCGGAGAAGAGCGCGGTGTTCATGCACGATATGCCCGCGCACCGGGGCGAGGAGATAGAGGACGATATGCTCGACCATCCGCAGTCCATCGTATTCGATCAGGCCGAAAACCGCCTTCACGCTCAGAAGGCCATCTTAATGGAACTTATAAGCTAAAATGGTGTGATTTTCCATGGTGACCGTTCTCGGATATATAGTAGGTGGACTGCTAATAGTGTCTGGAATATCCATCTGTGCAGGGACGGAGTTTGTAACGCATGAAACTGTAGGAATGATCTCTTTCGTAGGTGGTTGCCTACTGTTGCTTCTCAGCAACATCAATATGCGCGTAGGAAGGTCTGCGTATGCCGCCGAAAGGATGAATGAGGCTGTAGAAGAGACATATTACGCCAAAAAAGAAATGAACCGTACCTTAGAGGAAATATCAGGCAGACTGGCAAAAATCGAGGAACATCGAGCATATCCTATAACTGTACAGTCACCTTTAGAGGATGAAATAGCGAGCGGTCCAGAGAGACAAAGATACTATGAGAGGAGATATCAAAATGCTCTAAGAGGAAAATAGCAAGCGAGCGGATTGAACGGAAGGCTAAGATAAGTAGTGATGTGCTTGCTGACATATGAAGCCAGATTTTGTAAAACCAACAGCCTAAGATCGAAATAATGCCCAAGCCCGTAGTAGCCATAGTCGGACGACCGAATGTCGGCAAGTCCACCCTGTTCAACAGGCTGGTCGGGCGAAGCGTGGCTATCGTCTCCAAGCAGGCCGGCACGACCCGCGACAGGGTTACCATGGAGACCACGTGGGCCGACCACCCGTTTATTCTGGTTGACACCGGCGGGCTGGAGTTATTCCCGGACACCGACCTGTGGCACCAGGTGCGCTTCCAGGTGGAGACTGCAATCGAGGACGCCGACGTCATCGTCATGGTCGTGGACGTCACACAGGGCGTCACCGTTTCCGACGTGGAGGTGGCTGAGGTTCTGAGGCCAGGCGGCAAGCCCGTCGTCCTCGCCGTCAACAAGGTTGACACCGACAGCAAGATAGAGGGTGTGCACGAGTTTCACGAGCTGGGACTGGGCGAGCCATTTCCCATAAGCGGCTACCACAATCTTGGCTTGGACGACATGATGGCCGAGGTCCTGAGCAACTTCCCGGCTGACCCCGAGTTCCCCGAACCCGAGGCCGACCTGCGCCTCGCCATAGTCGGACGGCCCAATGTCGGAAAATCAATGCTGCTCAACGCGCTCACCGGCGAGAACCGCTCCATCGTCAGCGACGTGCCGGGCACTACCCGCGATACCATAGACACGCTCATCAACTACCGCGACATGGACATCCTGCTCATAGACACGGCGGGCATACGCCGTCGCGGCAAGATCGGCACCGGCGTCGAGAAGTACAGCGTAATCCGCTCGGTCCGCGCGATAGACAGGGCCGATGTCGTCATACTGCTCATGGACGCGATGGAACCCGCCACCGCACAGGACACCCACATAGCGGGTTACATCCTGGACAGCTACAAGGGCTTTGTTCTGGGCGTCAACAAGTGGGACCTACTGGAAGGCAAGGGTGTCACTAAGGGCGAGATAGAGGCGCTTCTCAGGCAAAGGTTCAAATTCGCTACATACGCGCCGGTCAGGTTCATGTCCGCTCTCGAAGGCAACGGACTGGAAGACCTGCTTGACACTTCGATACACGTGTTCAGCGAATGGACGAAGGACATACCGCGCTATGAATTGCGACGTACCGTAATGAGCGCAATCGCAGAGCATCCGCCCTCCGGCGTCAGGGGCCGCAGTCTGAAGATATACAGCGTCGCCCAGGATGAGGTAGCCCCTCCGCGATTTACCTTCTTCGTCAACCGCGCCGACTCGGTCCACTTCTCCTACGAGAGATACCTCGAAAACAGGATAAGACAGGCTTACGACTTCAGCGGCAGTCCTCTCAGGATGAGGTTCAGGGGAAGGAGGCGGACGTGACGGACTATCTGATCCTGGTCCCACTCGCCTACCTGCTGGGGTCGGTGCCGTTCGGTCTGATCGCAGGCAGGCTGGTCGCCAACGTGGACATCCGCGACTACGGAAGCGGCAAGATAGGAATGACCAACGTCCTCAGGACCTCGGGTAAGATGGCGGCGGCGGTCGTACTGCTTCTGGATATGGGCAAGGGTGTCCTGGCGGTCTTCATAGCCCGCCTCTTCTTCGACTCCTACGGTGTCGAGGCCGCCGCCGCGCTCGCAGTCCTGTTCGGGCATAACTGGCCTGTTTTCATCAAATTTCGCGGCGGTCGCGGAACCGCGTCCGGCTGGGGTGGTCTTCTCATCCTATCCCCGATAGCTGGACTCTTAGCCACTCTGATAGGTCTGTCACTAGTCGCGCTTACGCGCTACGTATCTCTCGGATCAATAATGGCCGCCTCACTGGGGTCGCTCGCTCTGATAATCATGGCCGTTCTGGGGTGGGAGCCGCTGGCATACAGTTGGTATGGCGTTGTTGGCGGTACCCTTATCGTCGTAAGACACTGGGACAACATACGCCGTCTGCTCGACGGGACCGAGCGCAAGATAGGCCAGGGCGTTGACCTGAGCGGCAGCAACTAGCCGGGGCGTCTCAGATATGTCAGTCGTCACCGTGGTTGGCGCCACAAGCTGGGGAACGACGCTGGGGATCATCATCGCCAGACAGGGACACGACGTGCGACTGCTGGCGCGCACTGAAGATGAGTCCCAGGCGCTTGAGAGTCGGCGCGAGAATGTCCGCTTCGTCCCGGGTTTCCCGTTCCCGGACTCCATGCACGCCCGCGCCGACGCCGAGTCGTTCTCAGGCGCAGGTGTCGCTATACTCGCTGTGCCCTCGCACACTCTCAGGGACAACATCCGCAGGGTGGCGTCCCACATCCCGCGCGACTGTATCGTGGTCAGCGCGGTCAAGGGCCTTGAGCTCAACACGGGCAGGCGCATGAGTGAGGTACTCCGGGAGGAGATGCCCAACGGCGCGGACAAAAGTATTTGCGCGCTATCGGGTCCGAA
>JAAXHY010000445.1 GCA_012270665.1 Dehalococcoidia bacterium | reverse complement strand
GGCCTGAAACGCTCGGATTCTACCCCGTTGCAGGGAAGCCACAGTTACGTCTATGAGTATCCGGGTCGCGAGCAGTCCGTCATCCTCAAGATTACACACAGTTCTCACCGGCGCGCGCGGCAGATTCTGGGAGAATTGGACTTCACGAACTATCTGGCCGACAACGGCATGAGGGTTTCGCGCGCCATAATGTCTTTGGGCGAAAATTGGGTAGAAACGATGGAGGCCGAATCCGGGTACTTCCTGGCCACCGCATACGAGAAGGCGCCGGGCGCGCTGGTGAACTGGCGAGAGTGGACGCCGGAGCTATATGAACAGTGGGGAGCGCAGATTGGTCGGATGCACGCGCTCACCAAGAGTTACAAGCCCTCGGACGAATCAATACGGCGCAGACACTGGCACGAGAACCGGGACTGGGATCTGGAATCCAGCGTGCCGGAATCTAAATTGGAGTTTCGGAGCTACGGGCAGAGCATCAAGGACTGGCTTCTCTCGCTGCCGATGGACCGCGACTCGTATGGCCTCATACATTCCGACCTTCACCAATGGAATATGCTCTGTGACGGAGGCGAACTCTGGCCGATTGATTTCGACAACCTGCACTACGACTGGTTTCTGTCCGATTTCACCACGGTCATCATAAACGTCGTGATCTGCCAGGCGTACAGCCGGGAGAGAGGTGAGTACGATGAATGGACTGGGGGCCGGGCGATGAATAGCCATGAGTTTCTGGATCACTTCATGGCCCCTTTTCTGACCGGATACCGCCGGGAGAGCCGCCTATATCCTGTGTGGCTATGCCGGCTGCCACAATTTCTGGCCCGCCACTACTTCACCTTCTACATTGATGCCCTTTGGGATCCTGAGTTTCAGTTCATGTCTGAAGAAGAGCAGGCCGCCGAATTTCCATGGCGAACGTTGACGCAGCTAGAGTACGAAGTAAGAGGCAATTTCTGGGCACAGTTCGACTTTTCAAGGTATGCGAAGTAATAGAGGTTCCCCACCTGTGAACCACAACTATTTCCGAACAACTGTTGACAGAAGCGGACTGACAGCCTAACATTTGCACAGTCAACTGGATCGCAGAGAAATTGCGCCCAGTTTTTCCTATGAAGGACGAATCGCAGGAGGAACGCCGGATGGATTTCGCCTACACGTACACTGAAGACCAGGAAGAATTTCGCCAAGAGGTGCGCTCCTGGCTGGAAGAGAATATCCCGGACGACATGAGAGCGCCGGTTGACCGTATGGAGCTTTCCGACAAGCAGTACTGGTTCTGGCGAGACATGCACAAGGTACTCGCAGATAAGGGTTGGCTGTATCCCACTTATCCCAAGGAATACGGTGGCGGCGGACTAACCGGCGAACATGAGACGATACTACAGGAAGAGTTCAGGCGCGCCCGCGTGGTGCCCGGATTCACCAACGGCCTCGTATTCCCGACCCTGCTGGTCTGGGGGGACGAAGCCCAGAAGGACTACTTCCTCAAGCCGCTTCTGAGCGCGGAGAAGGTCGCCTTCCAGAACTTCTCGGAACCCAATGCCGGATCGGACCTTGCCTCGCTCCAGAGCCGAGCGGTGCGCGACGGCGACGACTTCATCCTGAACGGTCAGAAGATATGGATTAGCGGCATCGCTGAACCCGACTTCCTATTCGGTCCCTTCATGACTGACCCCGACGCTCCCCGACACCGCAATCTCGGCTACTTCATGGTTCCCTTCCCGTCCGATGGGCTTACGCAGGAGCGGATGAATCTGCTCTCCGGCGACGACCAGAGCGTGTTCTTCTTCGACAACGTCCGGGTGCCGGGCGACCACCTCATCGGCGGCGACCACCAAGGCTGGCAGGTGACGCAGACCACGCTGGAGGTAGAGCACGGCGGACGTGGACAGGCGTATCCGCAGGACGAGGCGATGGAGAATCTTCTGAGCTACGTCCAGAATACCAAGCGCAACGGCGGCGGCCTGGGCGACGACCCGATTGTGGCGCAGGAAGCGGCATCGGCGTACATTGATTCCCACGTCCACGGTCTGTTGAACCTGCGGAACTACGGTATGTACCAGTCGCGGCAGGAAATGACCTACCACGGCTCGCAGACCTCGATGTTCGGCAAGCTGTACAAGATCAAGAACGCCGACCGCGCGCGCGACATCATGGGTATGTACAGCCTGTGTGGCACCGAAGAGCCTCGCGCTCCCTTCGGCGGCGAGCCTGAAGTCTATCAGCGCGGAAGCCTCGTGGGGGCCCACCCCGCCGGCACCGTCGAGATACAGAAAGTAATCATCTCCCGGCGCATCGGCATCAGCAGGACGCGAGAACGCGCCGCGGCGACGCCTTCGACCGCCGGAGTTGGCGGCGTCTAGCTCTTCTCCGAAGACGGAATAGCAGAAGCGGGGCCTTCTCATTATATTGAGGAGGCCCCAATTTTATTCTCCGTTCGTGTTCCATTATAATGACCAGCGATGCCGCGATTTCATGCAGGCATCGTCTTGAAAGAGGCGCGCCGACCGCAGTCTCCAAGGGGGAAATCTTGGACTTCCGTTCTCCGTACACGCAGCAGCAGCAGGAATTCCGCGCGGCGGTGCGCGCCTGGTTAGTGCAGCACTTTCCCAGAGACCTGAAAATCCCGCCCGACGGCAGCCCGCTCGACGCAGAGAACCAGGCCAAGGTCAAGACCTTCAGGCGGATGCTCGGCGAGAAGGGCTGGTTGGCGCCCTCCTGGCCCAGGGAACTTGGCGGCGGCGGCCTGACCTCTGGCTTGGACGTCGTGCTCATGGAAGAGATGAGACGTATGCCCCTGCCCAGCATGGGAGACAACAATCGCTGGGTTCCGGCCATGATGGTCTGGGGAACCGACGATCAGAAGGCGCGGTTCATTCCGTCCTGTCTCAAGGGCGAGTCCATCACCTGGCAGTGCTTCAACGAGCCGGGTTCAGGGTCGGACTTCGCCTCAGTGAGCACATACGCCGTTCCTGAGGGGGATGGTTGGGTGATAAACGGAGAGAAGGCATTCATCACCGGGCGTTTCGATCCCGACTACCTGATTACGCTCGCCAACACCGGACACGACAGACCTAGGCGCATGAATCTGGGTGTGTTCATGGTGGACGCCAGCAGCCCGGGCATCGAGATACGGAACATGAGGCTGCTCATGGGAAGCGAGCGCAGGGTCAAGTTCGACAATGTGTTCGTGCCGGACGACTGCCGCATCGGACCTCCCTACCAGGGTTGGGAGATAGCAATGACCGTCATAGAGGCCGAGCGCGGCGGGGTTGCCTTCCGTATAAGCGAGGACGGCACCATCGAAAGCATTTACCAGTACCTGCGCGATCAGCGCAACGACCAGTAAAGCACCCAACCTCGGAGACGCAGGATGAACCGACACGAGCACGGACACAGACATCACGACGAAGCGATGCTCAGCGTCGAAGACGCGCTTGAACGTATCCTCGACCAATT
>JAAXHY010000105.1 GCA_012270665.1 Dehalococcoidia bacterium | reverse complement strand
ACGCTCGTGGACACCTGCATATTCGTCATACTGGCCACCGGCGTCATCCTCACCTTCAACCGCCTAACCGTCGGAGTAACCGGCCCGTCCTACGGGTTAGTTCTGGGCGTCAAGATCGCGCTCAGTGTGTGGATGTTCATTCTCGCCCGCGGCAGACGACGGCGCACGGCCCTTCTGGATATGTACGGACAGAATCCCGCCCCCCCACCGAGCGGATTCAGGAGGATTCTCAGCGCCTTATCGGGTTACAATACGATAGCCATTCTGGGCGTGATAGTATTACTACTAGCCGACCTGCTCAACACTCTTTACGAGGTCGCCGTCCGCTGAACTGTTGAGCGCTCAACGCATCCCGATATACTTGCTGAGGAGTGGGTATCTTGAAGATGGAACTTATGGAGATCCTGGTCTGCCCTATGTGCAGGGGCGAACTCGATCTCTCGATAACCAAAGAGGACGGAGAGGAGATCGTAGAGGGTACCCTCACCTGCACCGGGTGCAGCGAGATCTATCCCATTACAAACACCATCCCCAATATGCTTCCTCCTTCGCTCAGGGATTAATGAAATTGATCAAGAGGAGCTGACTTGATACACAAAGACTTCAGATGCGAGTTCTACTTCATAAGACATGGCGAGTCGGAATCGAATGCCACGCCCGGATTCGCGGCGGGAAAGAACTACGACTCCGCCCTCACAGACAAAGGCGTTCGACAGGCGCGATTACTGGGCCAGCGGCTGAAGCGCGAAGGCGTCAAGTTTGATCGGGTTTACAGTTCGAGCCTGGATCGGGCGCGGAAGACCGCGCGGTATATGCTCGAGGCGATGGGTGAGGCTGACCGCCCAGTTCCAGCGGTTGACGAACTGGTCGAGCAGAAAGCGATGGGGTGGCGCGGAGTTCCTGTCGAGGATGTCTTCACTCCCGAAAATGTAGCCTACATAATGAGTAAAGGACCGGACTTCATACCCCCACAGGGAGAGTCTCTGAGGATGGTGCGGAGGCGAGTGTCCGGGTGGGTAGAGTCTGAGATAATATACAACGAGGAAGTCGTGGCCAATCACAAGGAACTGACCGTCGCGGTGGTCGGACACGGGACGGCTTCGCGCTGCCTGTTCCAGTACATAATGGGCTTCAACGACACGCTGCTGTGGAGGGTCGCGCTGGACAATACGTCCATCTCTCGATTCGTGTTCGACCGACATGGTTGGTCTGTCACGCGACTCAACGACGCCTCTCATCTCGCCGAAGAAGCCGTGAGCTTCGACGCGCGACCATAGATCAAACGCCGCGGATGATCCTGTGAAGGAGCTGCCCGTCTAGTCTGGAACCAGACCTTCACCCACGAACAGTTCCTCAGCCTCTTTCAGAGTGATGTCCGGTTCTGGCAGTACCAAGTCGGACTCGACCAGTTCATCCACTGGAACCGGCGTCCCATTTTCTCGAACGAGATCAAGGAGCGCCTCCAGCGCCGGTCCGAAACTCTCCTGATCGTCCCGCTCCACCACTTCGACCAGCTTATTGTCCAGTTCGTTCAGTTCGTCAATGAACGCGCCAGGAAGGTTGAACTGGCCTTCGGTCAGTATTCTTACAATCATTGATTTATTCCATTCTCCAAGGACGCGCTTCAGCCACCCGGAAGCGCTCTCTTTTGACTTGAATCGGGCAGACCGGCCCTGAGCGCGGCGAGTTCGTCTTCGACATTCTGTTCGGCGGTCAACTGCGCCAGTTCGCGGCTCAGCACGTCGCCTCCACCCGGAGTCAACTGATCGTCCAGAACGCCGGACTCGGCCAGTTCATCTATCGCGCCGGCTTTGGCGCGCAGGTTTGCCGTCTTGTCCTCGGCGCGTTCCACCGCGAGTTGAACGTCTCCCATCTCCTCAGATATGCCGGAGAGAGCGGAACCAATTCGCACCTGCGCCTGGGCCGCGCTGTACTGCGCCTTGATTATCTCCTTGCGGGAACGGAA
>JAAXHY010000170.1 GCA_012270665.1 Dehalococcoidia bacterium | reverse complement strand
AAGTGATGCTCCACTTCCCAAGCGTAGTCTATGCCCAGCCTGTCGGCGAGCTCGACCTGTTCGAGCGCGTCCTTGAACAGCTTATGCTCGTCGCCATCGTCCCAGGGACGCGGTATCTGGTGCTCGTAGAAAATTCCGAACTTCATCTTGCCATTCGCTCTGAGGTTGGCGCGAGTGTAGCAACGGGAATCGGGAGCGTCAATACAGCGACGCGAGGTGAATAATTGAGTAATGGATTGTACCATTGTACAATAAAGTCATGAACTTGGTAATTGATACCTCGGCAATAATCGCCGTGATAGCTAACGAACCCGAAAGACAGGCTATCGTCGCGCAAGCTGCCGACTCGGGTCTGGTAGCTCCAGCATCGGTTCATTGGGAAGTTGGCAACGCTTTCTCAGCGATGTTCCGGCGTCGCCGCATAACGTTGGAGCAGGCCAGGCTGGCGATCAGAAGCTATGAGCGGATTCGCATTCGATTCATGGATATTGACCTGAGCCATGCTCTGGAACTGTCGGAACAACTAGACATATACGCATACGACGCATATGTACTTGCCAGCGCGTTGAATCTTCGCCTGCCGCTACTCACACTCGATCAAAGGCTTGCCACGGCAGCGCCGCTGATTGGTGTGCGGATCCTGGAGGTCTAAACATGAGGGTATATACGTACTCCGAGGCCAGACAGAACCTCGCTACTCTTCTGGATGTCGCCAATAGGGATGGAGCGGTAGCGATTCGACGCAGGGACGGCCAGACATTCATACTTAGCCCTGAAGTTGCGGGCAATTCCGGTCTTGACGTTGATGGCATTGATCTCGATGTAACTACCGAGGAGATAATAGACATCATCCGTCAGGGCCGGGAACGTTAATCTTCGTGGCTTTGCCGACCCAGCCAGAGAGCGCAAGGCTCAAAGCGCCTGAACGGGAATCGGGGAAACTGACTTCTCAGACCTTCGAATATCGCGGTGTGGCGACCTGCGTGCCGTCCCCCAAGTCGCTGACCTCGAAATCGCCGAACATCAGAGGGGCTTCCTCCTGAAGGAGTTCGAGAATCTGAAGGGCGATGGAACGAATCTCCCAGTCGGCGAAAGACGCGCCCCTCATCTCGATGAAGTGTCTCCAGGCCCGGACATTGCCGGTGACGAAGATCTTGGTCTCGGTCGCGTTGGGAAGGACGGCCCGCGCGGCCTGTCGAATGGCCTTGCGCCGGTCGGTGTTGTGGCTGAACCTCTCCCTGGGCAGGACTTCTTCGAGCTCCTTCACCAGCCTTACGTAGCTGTCGGCGGCGGACTCCAGCGCGTTCTCGAGGATCTCTTTAGCCTCGTCTGCGGCGCCGTTTTCCATGACGAGCGCGGGAGGCAAGACAAACGAGCCTTCGGTCTCGTCCACGTACCTCTGTGAGCGCTGGCTGTAGGCGAATCCCGCCCTGTGGCGCACAAGTTCGTGGGTGAGGCTGCGCGACACCCCGGTTATGACGAATCCGTAGTTGACGTGTTCGAAGACCGACCCGTCCTTAGAGCTGAGCAGGTTGTTGATGAAGTCCTCGATGTCGCGTCGCCCGCGTCCGAAACTCATGTAGCACAGGCGGGCCGAGGTCTCGATGATCGCGTTCGCGTCGTCCGCTCCGGCGCGTATGCTGGCAGGAATGGGCGGCAGGTCCTCGTCGGACAGGAATACCGCAATCTGTTCCCAGTCAACCGAGGGCCTGCTCACGAGATAGACATTGGGTTTGGAGCTGTACTTCATTTCGAATCCCCTTAACTGGGATAAGCAAGTAGATGACAATCAGGGCAACGAGAACTGCCGCTAGTCCCACGACTACTGTGACGATTCTTACTCCTTCGCCCTCAGCAAAGTCTGACACATTTCACCATCTCAATTAGAAGGCATTTCGGCTCGCGGCTTCTATGCGAAAGAGGCGCCTGTTTAGGGGAAAGAGATTCTATGGCCCGGATTTCTGGATTACCTGGCATTCGTGAACTCAGTTTACCCTCCGGAATACGTGAATTAAGGCGCATTTCCATTTCGACCTCGTCGCGCAGGGGGATGCCGCACATCCCGGTCATGGGAATCCCGGGTTTGAGTTCTCGCGACCTAGCGAGGGCGTTTGGATGGACGGCAACGAGCGTGAAACCTCGCTTCTGGTAGAAGCCTATGGCATGGAGGTTGTCGTTGGTGGTGATGAGCCACAGTCGCTTGCATCCCCGAGATATGGCAGCGTTTCTCGCAGCGTATATGAGACCCGTGCCCACACCGATGCCCTTGCGCAAAGACTGCATCAGCGTAATCTCGCACTGGTCGCCCACTATGTCATATGTCAGCAATCCAACGGGCAATCCATCCTGCACGGCGGCAAAGCCATTCTGCGCGGAAACGTCATGCAAAACGCCACGGCTAACCATCAGGGTGGAGTTCCAGTGCGTTTCAAGCGTCTCGATAATCCAACCCTTATCCTGCACGCCTGTCGGGCGCACCTCGAAATCCTTGCCTCCCATACCGCTCAACCTGCCTTCACGCTCTCACGCCGAAGGTACGCTGGGGTGTGCCGGGAGACAGAGAAAAGTGTGTATGAACCGCGAGCCAAACTCCATCGCGTAGTTCGAGCGCAACAGTCGCTCGCCCCGGACGATTGAAGGGTCTATGATCGCAGTCATAGCCGGTGGACACCCATGAGACCACTCCCCACGCCTGATTTCCGCCACCTCCCGCATGAACATTTTCCAGTTCCATCTTGAAGTCGGTGATGTTGCCCCAGATACTCTCCCACTGTCCTTCTCGCAGCGCCTTGCGCCCACGCACAATACTCATCGCGGTGCCGAATGATACGACATCTTCTGCAAAGATTCGCTCGGCGGCATCGTAGTCAACGCTGGCGCAGTACCGCTCCATCAAAGCAAACCACTGCTTAACCGCATCTGTGGGGTCGTTTGTCTTGATCGGAGGATTGAATTGGTTCATTCTGAGTTCAGCGCCTTCGCATAGATTATCCGCGCTCGGACAGCGCGGCTACAATCCAAGCGCGTCTTTCGCCGCCTTGAACATCACCTCGACCGACGCTTCCCTGCCCGTCCAGCGTGTCCAGGCCGCCGCTCCCTGATAGACGAGCATCGGCAGACCGCCGACGCATTTCGCTCCCGCGCGTTCAGCGTCCAGAAGTAGGGGCGTGTTGAGTGGGTTGTACACCATATCGTACACCACACATCCGGGACTTATGGCGCTTGCCGGGATTGGAGACTCGTCTTCGGCGGGGCCGTGCAGCATACCTACCGACGTGGAGTTGACAATCAGGTCGGCCCGCTCGCAGGTTGAGAGAAAATCGGAGTCCGAGATACCGAATGAGAC
>JAAXHY010000116.1 GCA_012270665.1 Dehalococcoidia bacterium | reverse complement strand
GACATTATCTTGATGCAGTCGGCGCCCAGCTTGAACTGGTTTCTTATCGCGGACACGACTGCGTCCGCGGTGTCGGCCTCGGTTCCGAACATATTGCAGTGTCCGCCGGTCGTGGTGATGGGGGTTCCGGCGACGACCATGCGGGGACCCGGGATGATGCCGCCTTCGACGGCGGCCTTGATTGGCAGGACCACCTGGTTGCGGCTGCCGAGGTCTCGCATGGTAGTGACGCCTGATCCGAGCGCGTCCCTCACGGCTCCCACGCCGCGCATTATGAACGTCTCGTCGCTTTCGGTCATAATGTGGGTGTAGGCGTCGGTCTGGGCGCTGCAATGAATGTGGGTGTGCATCTCGATGAAGCCGGGCATTAGAGTGCCGCCGGAAACGTCTATGACGTCCACGTCCTCCCTCTCCCCGATCCGGAGCTTATCCTGAGACGTGATTTCGGATATGCGTCCGTCCTTCACGACGACTGCCGCATTCGGGACAGGGTCGGCGCCTGTGCCGTCTATCAATCGGTCGGACTTCAATACGAGCTTCATCTACTCACACCTTTGCCTTATTAGTTCTTAGTCTTTAGCGGTTAGTTCTTAGTCCGTGGGTATGGCCGCCCTAGCTATGTCCAGTAGTTCTTCTTCGGACATGTCGAGATCAACCGGGTCGCCGTGCGGCTGAGGCACGGGGAAGCCGGTCTTGTAGTAGATCTCTATGGTGTTCCCTTCCGGGTCGGACGCGTACATTCCAAAGGCGTTGCCGTGGCTCACGGTCCTCTGGATATGCACATCCTCGTCCCTGAACGTTGTGTAGAAGTCCTTGAGCTCGGACAGGGTATCCACCTTGAAGGAGATCTGCTGGATGACCTGCGCGTCCTCCGGGCCGGAGCGCCCCTTCATTATGACGAATTCGTGGTGTTCCTCGTCGGGGTGCGCGCTGAGAAACACCATGCCGCGCTCTTCGAGGTCTTCGTCGGCTATCTGGAGTCCCATCACGCGAGAGTAGAAGTCGCGCTGTTTCATGAGGTCGTTTACGAATATTCCGACGTGTCCGAGTCCGCTGACCTTCGGCATGGCGTTTCCTCCTTGCTTGCTAGTTCGATTCGTCTCTCAGGCCAATCAGCCTTTGTCCGTAACCCAGTTCACACCGTTCAGTATCAATCGCTGGAATTGGGGCGTCTGGAAGCTGAGGCCGTTGTGTCCCAGAGTAGTCTTGAATACCTTGCCGTTGCCGTAGGCGCGAGTCCATGCGAGGTCGTATGTGCCACCGGGCATGAAGGTAGGCTCGCGGCCCGCGCCCCAAGCATGGGTTCCGTCTTCCGAGTCGCCCGTCAGGAACACGTCGTTTCCGGGTCGGGCAGCGATGTTCATGTACAGTTCGTCGTTGGTGACGAAGTCAGTGAGGCCATCGGCGCAGGGATGGTCGGAGTTGCTGACGTTCACAGTGAACTGTCCGTATGGCGGATGATAGCTCTCCCCGGATATCCAGCCGCCGCCGGTGATGTCGTGGTACTCGTGCCAGTCGGCGGGCCGACAGCCGGATATGTGTATGCA
>JAAXHY010000078.1 GCA_012270665.1 Dehalococcoidia bacterium | reverse complement strand
TCCTGCGCGTTCTTGTACGGACAGCGATAGGTCGAGACTGTGTTGGCCGTCTCGTTGATGTCGCGGAAGATAGCTTGCAGACGCGACATACTGCGCCGGTAACGCTCTTTGTCCACCTCCGCCAATTTCAGTCACCCACCAGCGCGGCCTCTTCGGCCTCCCCAATGCTGAGGAAGCGTTTGGCTAGGTCAACGCATTCGATGGCGTCCTTGCCATAGCCGTCCGCGCCAAAGTCGTCCGCGAACTCCTGCGTCAGCGGCGCTCCGCCCACCATTATCTTCACGATGTCGCGCAGCCCGTTCTCCTCGAAAGCGTCTATCGTCTTGCCCATGTTCGGCATCGTCGTGGTCAGCAGCGCGGACATTCCTAGCACCTCCGCCTCGTTGTCCATCACCGCCTCTACGAACTCATCCGGCGACGTATCCACGCCCAGATCGTGGACGATGAACCCGGCGCCGCGCAGCATCATTATGCACAGGTTCTTGCCGATGTCATGAAGGTCGCCCTTCACCGTCCCCATGATCACAGTACCCACGGGCTCGATGCCGGACGCCGAAAGTATAGGCTCGATGTGCGCCATGCCAGCCTTCATCGCGCGCGCCGCCACCAGCACCTCCGGCACGAAGATGATGTTGTCCCTGAACTTGACCCCCACGATGGCCATGCCCGCGATAAGCCCGTCGTCCAGAATCGTGTTCGCTGAGAAGTCGTCGTCCAGGGCCTGTATCGTGAGCCTGTCCACCTCGATGTGGTTGCCCACTATCAGTTGGTAGCTGATCTCCTGCATAAGCGGGTCGGCATGGTCCCACTGACCGCGGATATGTTCCTGCTCGAACGCCCTGGTGACGTACCCAAGTTCCTCTTCAAGACCTTCATTCACTACCGGCATATTCACGACCTCGGTACTGGGGAAAACTGACTCACAGGATTCTATCAGCCCCAGCCCACCGCTTCCAGCGTCCATGCAGCCCTGGAACCTGCCAAGCGATTTCAGATTGCCTCTTTCCGGAATCTTCGCGACTTCAACCTGCCCCACCATCACCAACCCCGCTCTTGACAGGCCTGATAGTATTCACTTATCTCCTCGATATGATATTTTATTCGCTATTCGCGCTTCATATGTAGCGCATTCCGCATTGAGAGAAATCGTCGCAAATGCTAGCCTACTTCGTTCGCCGCTCCTTCGCGGCAATTGGCACCCTCTGGGTCGTATCTCTAATCGCGTTCGTCATCATCCAGCTTCCCCCCGGCGACTATGTTACGGCCTACATCGCCGCGCAGCAGGCTACGGGGACGGTGGTCACTGATGATGAAGCGGAGACACTGCGAGACCTGTACGGGCTGAACGACCATGTGTCTGTCCAGTACGGGAAATGGCTCCTGCGTGTCGTGCAGGGCGACTTCGGGCTGTCCATGGAGTACAGACTTCCGGTTACCGACGTGATTGGAGACCGTCTGTGGACCACGATCGCTGTGGCGGCCATGGCGGTGCTGTTCGTGTGGGTCGTCGCCCTCCCGATAGGGGTGTACTCCGCGATCAAACAGTACTCCCTCGCAGACTACACGATGACGTTCATCGGCTTCCTGGGCCTGGCAGTTCCGAACTTCCTGCTGGCGCTGGTGCTGATGTACTTGGGGTTTAAGTACCTGAACGCCAATATAGGCGGGCTTTTCTCTTCGGAATACGTGGACGCGCCCTGGAGTCTCGCCCGATTCTGGGACATGATGAAGCACCTTTGGCTGCCCGGAATCGTGCTCGGCACCGCGGGCACCGCTCAACTCATTCGGATCATGCGCGCTAACCTGCTCGACGAATTGCACAAACCCTACGTCGTGACCGCGCGAGCCAAGGGCATGGAGGAGTGGAAGCTGGTGCTGAAGTACCCTGTGCGCGTCGCGCTCAATCCGTTCGCCAGCACCATCGGGTACATATTCCCATACATAGTCTCGGGGAGCATCATCGTCTCGGTGGTGCTAAGCCTGCCCACAGTGGGGCCGTTGCTGCTCCGCGCTCTGCTCGCCCAGGATATGTTCCTGGCCGGCACCATCATTCTATTGATTGGCGCGCTGACCGTAGTCGGGACGTTTATCTCAGACATTGTTTTGATTATCGTTGACCCGCGCATCCGGTTCGAGGGCCAGTAGCTCATGGCAGACCAGACACTAGCCACGCGCCTCGAAGACGCCGCCGCCGACCAGCGAGTGTATGCCGCTTCCCAGTGGCAGCTCATGTGGTGGCGCTTTCGCAAGCACACGATTGCTCAGATTGCGCTGGTCGTTCTCGTCCTATTCTATGGTATATCCGTATTCGCTGAGTTCCTGGCAACCACGGAGACCAGGCTGCAAGACGCGAACCGTTCTTACATCAGCCCGCAGCCGATCCACTGGTTTGACGGGTGGAAGTTCAGCCCGCATGTATTTCCCGTAGAGGGGGTGCGCGACCCTATAAGCATGAAGCGGGTGTACAGCGTAAACGAAGAGGAGAAGGTGCCTATCCGCTTCTTCGCGCGTGGATTCGAGTACAAGCTGTTCGGAATCATTCCTGCCGACCGCCACCTGATAGGAGTTCCCCAAGAGTACGACGCTTACGAAGCGATCAGCCTCTTCGGCACCGATAAGCAGGGCCGGGACCTGTACTCGCGCTTGCTTCTGGGGGTGCGAGTCTCCATGTCTATTGGGCTGGTGGGCGTGGCTCTCAGCCTGTTCCTGGGAATAGCCCTGGGGGGTATCTCCGGGTATTACGGCGGATTCATGGACACGGTCATCCAGCGCATAATAGAGGTCGTGCGCTCCGTTCCGACGATTCCGCTCTGGATGGGACTGGCGGCCTCTCTGCCACGGGACTGGTCAATCCTGAAGGTGTATTTTGCTATCACCATTATCATCTCTCTGTTCGCGTGGACAGAGTTGGCGCGAGTGGTACGCGGCCGATTCCTGGCGCTAAGAGAAGAGGATTTCGTCGCCGCCGCGGAACTGGCCGGCGCAAGTCGGACGCGCATCATCTTCAGACACATGGTGCCTTCCTTCCTGAGTCATATCATCGCCGCTACCACATTGGCTGTGCCCGAAATGATAATTAGCGAAACCTCGCTCAGCTTCCTTGGCCTGGGACTGCGTCCGCCTGCGGTCAGCTTCGGAGTGCTGCTTCAACAGGCCCAGAACATACAGACGGTGGCGCTGTCCCCCTGGCTGATGATTCCCGCGATTCCGGTGATCATCGTCGTACTCGCCTTCAACTTCCTGGGGGACGGACTGCGTGACGCGGCAGACCCATACGGTCAGTAGCGAACTCACGTTATCGGAGAAAAAATTTGCGAAGCATTTCCCTCATCCGTAGTGGTGGACAGTAGCAATCGAGACCGTTGAAGCAACATAGAGCCCAAGGGAGGGGTCACATGCGAGTGAAAACGATGTTAAAAGTATGGCTGCCGCTGCTTGTTATGGCGCTGGCGCTGGCGTGCGGTTCGGATGCAACGCCAGCCGCGCCCGAGCCGGTGG
>JAAXHY010000053.1 GCA_012270665.1 Dehalococcoidia bacterium | reverse complement strand
GCGCGCCCTCAGCGCGTCACCGACATATGGAACACCGCCTCGTCCCTGCCGCCCAAATTGTACTTATATCTTTCGTTGCCCTTGAGGAAGTTGAACACCTTGCGGTTCCGCTCGATTGCCGTTCGGATGCTCAGCGCCTTGTTTATCAGTCCGACGCTGAGTCTCGAATAGGCGGGTTCGTATCCGCTGTTGTACAGGAGGAAATCGTCGCCGTAGTCGAAACAGATGCAGGCGGCGACCTTCTCCCCGTCAACCTCGAGGAAGTATAGCCTGAACTGGTCTCGGCTTGCCAACTCGTGGGCCATGTCCAGGAAGAACTTCTCCCTGTCCGGTGTGAGGAACTCGTTCTTGTCCTCGCGGCTCGCGCGCAGCAGGGTGAAGAACTCGCGCATCGAGCTTTCGAGTGAGTCGCCGTTGGCTGCGGCGTACTGCCTGTTTTCGCTCTCGCGGTCGAGCCTTCTGAGCTTGCGCCTGAGTTCGTGCCTGTCCTTCTTCCTGAGTCCCGACAGGAACTCGTCCCAGCTTCCAGGCAGTTCGGCCTTCGGGGTCGTTTCTTCCTCTTCGACGACGACGCTCCAGCCCATCCGTCCAGCCAAGTCCGGGACATAATCGAGAGTGGGTGAGCCGCTGGGCAGAGACGGGAGTTCCAGGTTCGTCCAGTCCAGTTCGGATAGGTAATTGAGCAGCGCCGGGTAGAATCGGTCTTGTCTGTCGCGCGGGACCACGAAGTCGAAGTAATCAGACAGGTCCCTGTCGCCCAGGAAGGTGAGCGTTCCATTCCGACTGGTCATAAGCGGGGCGATTCCGAGAAGTTCCGAGCCCTCGGTGACCGATAGAATCAGTGAGTCGTTTCCCTCGCCGAAGTTGTTCCACCAGGTCTTGTGCCACCATGGACTGACGAATACGGTGTTGGTCGCGGACAGCGGGAGGATACTCTCCCAGCGCTCCCATATAGAGTCGAAATTTTCTTGTGTGACCGAGATCGTCATATACGCGGCGCGCTCCTATGCTAACGACAGAGCCTGTTCCACGGCGGACAGGTCCGGGGGGTATTCTTCCATCCATTCGGGCTCGATTTCGTTGGCTAGGTCCGGGTCCTTGAGCCCTGAGCCGGTGATGATGCAGACGACCTTGCGGCCTTCCAGGTCAAGGCCGGCATCGGAGCGCTTGAGCAGACCGGCGACGCCAGCGGCGGAGGCGGGTTCGCAGAAGATTCCCTCCCTGTTCGCCATGAGCTTGTAGGCGTCGAGAATGTCATCGTCCGAGACCATGTCTATCGTGCCGCCCGACTGGTCGCGCGCGCTTATGGCGGCGTTCCAGCTTGCGGGGTTGCCGATGCGAATGGCTGAGGCGATGGTCTCCGGTTCGGGAACAACGTCGCCGCGCACTATGGGGGCGGCGCCCTGCGCCTGGAATCCCATCATGCGCGGGCGGACGGAAGTCCACTCCGCGCCGAAAGCCTCCTGAAATCCCTGCCAGTACGCTGTTATGTTGCCGGCGTTGCCGACGGGTATGAAAACGAAGTCGGGCGCCGTCTCGAGGTCTTCGACGATCTCGAAAGCGGCGGTCTTCTGTCCCTGTATGCGGTTTGGGTTGACCGAGTTGACCAGCACTATCGGATGCCTGGAGGTGAGCTCGCGGACAAGTTCGAGAGCGTGGTCGAAGCTGCCCTGGATGAGCATGATTCGCGCGCCATACGCGATGGCCTGGGCCAGCTTTCCCCTGGAGATGTTGCCCTTGGGCACGATGATGGTGGTGGGGATGCCCATGTACGCGCCGTAGGCGGCGGCGGACGCGCTGGTGTTGCCGGTGGAAGCGCAGGCGATGCTACGGCCTCCGGCTTCTATGGCCTTTGCGATTGCCACGACCATCCCGCGATCTTTGAACGAGCCGGTGGGGTTGCAGCCCTCCAGTTTGAAGTAGAGTTCGTCGCAGCCGACCATGTCTCCTATGGCACGGGACTTGACGAGCGGAGTGTCGCCCTCGCCGAGAGAGAACACGGGCGTATCTTCCGTAACGGGCAGATGGGCCTTGTATTTTTCGAGAACGCCTTTTTTCATTGTGTGATCGTGCCGCTCGCGTCGGTCCGTATGCGCTGCGGCGGCAAGCGGGGACTCCGTTCACCTGGTTGGTACAGTTGACCGGCCCCGCCGATATCAACGCCGATGCCACAGTCATATACTGTCGCCGCTTGTCGTATGGAGGTCGGCGGGCGGCTTATCTTGGTCATTTTCTCAGAGAATGAACATGGATAGCAAGCCGCGTATTCGAGGGGTAAGCGTCATAAAAGTGGTGAGTAGCGGCGCATACGGTTCTATCCACGAAGGACACGAAGCGGCACGAAGATATTGGGTATTGTCATACTAC
>JAAXHY010000064.1 GCA_012270665.1 Dehalococcoidia bacterium | reverse complement strand
CTCCGAGGCGGCTGCCTGCATTTCCGCATGGCTCCAGAGCTGATGGCGGTAGTTAGGGTCGTATGAGACCTTCAGACCGCGCTCCTTGGCGATCTGGGCCGCCCTCAGAACCGTGGCGCGGGCGCTCTCGGAGATAGCCTGCGCGATTCCCGAGCAGTGCAGGATCTTAGCCGAGCCGATGTAGTCGGGATCTAGGTCGTCCGGTTCCAGCGTCGTCGGCGCGCTCCCGCTCCGGTAGTACACGAACTCCCGGTTGCCGTCCGGCATCAGCGCTACGAAGTGGACGGCGTTGAACCCTTCGACCGTCCTGATCTGGCTGGTGTCTATTCCCAGCGAGTTCCAAGTATTCAGCAGATAGGCTGCGAACGGATCGTCTCCAAGCCGTGTGATATACCCTGAACTCGTGCCGAGCCTCTGCGCCGCCACGCAGATGTTGAAACTGTCCCCCGCGAGTGAGCGCGTAAAGGCGTCGGCCTCCTCTATCGGCTCTTCCGAGAAGAGTTCGATCATGCACTCGCCAATACTGATTAGGTCGGGCATCCGATAGCCCTTACTTTCGGATGTACTTGACTATGCGGCGGCCGGACATTCCTTCCACTGGTTGTATGAAGTATATGTTGCCGTCCGAATCGCCAGCCGCCCCATGGCAGCTTCGGAACTCCGGACCGCCCCATCGAGCGAGCGTGTTGCCGTCGGAGTCAAGAACGCTCAGGAACCCGCCGTTGTGTTCCGCCACGTATGCCGACCCTTCCGAGTCCATCCATACGACCGCGGGACCGATTAACTCCGAAGGCCACTGCCCGATATATTCGCCCTCCTGGTCGAAGACCTGCACGCGGTCGTTCTCCCGGTCCGCCACGAGCACATGCCCAGCCGCGTCAATCCAGACTCCATGCGGCAGATTGAACTGGCCGGGGCCGCTGCCCGGGTCGCCCCAACTCTTGACGTGCTCGCCATCGGCGCTGAACTTATGCACCCGGCAGTTGGCGTAGCCGTCCGCGACGAACACGCTGCCGTCCACAGCGACCGCGACGCCCGCCGGGAGATTGAAGGGATCGCCGCCGTGAGTCACGTCGCTCCAGCCGTTCGATGAGTACACCGAATTGTCCGCGCCCGTGTCCGAGCGGTAGCCCCGCTCCCCGATAGCCATGGTCAGTTCGCCATCGGTCGTGTACTTGAGAATCTGTCCCGCGTCGCGGTCAACTATCCAGATGTTGTCCGACGGGTCGGCGTATATCGCGTGCGGAAATACGAATTGCACTCCATCCCAGTGGCTCAAGTAGTTGCCGTCCTTGTCGAACACGATGACACCGCGCTCGCCTCGATTGAAGCCGTAAACCCTGTCCTGGGAGTCAACCGCCACCGCCGCCATCGGCGCGTCCCAGTCGGCGGGCAGCTTCGCCCAGTCGTATATAGGGTCGAATGTGTGTTTTCCGCTTCCAACAGTTGTCATCGGCAACCCCTCTCACTGTCTGTCTCGTCCGGCCTCGACACCCAATCAGGCGACGTTCTCTGTATCAATGATCTCCGCGCCTTCCCGATGTCTCAGCCTGGATTTTACTACAAAACCCCGAAAGCCGCTCAGATAGGCGGAAGCGCCAAAATCTTTACAAAATCTTTATACAAAGCGCCTCGATCTTTACAGAATCTTTACACGCGCTATGTAAGGTGTATGTATCACAAGTCATAGGAGGCGCGAAATGAAGAAACGATTGATAAGACATACGCTGGCAGATCGCTCCGTGTGAAATTGGCACGACAAAGCGATATGTCCAGATAGCTTTCGCAGAGTTGACTGTGGATGGCGTCACATACTCTCGTCTTCTGGGCAAGAAAGCGGATGTGGAATGTGAAGGCTAATAGAAAGGAGCAAGCAGTACGATGACAGACACCAATGCACGAGTTGAACATCTCCTGAACTCCAACGTCGGCTGCGCGTTCGTGGCCTCGCTCGACCTGGATGTCCTCACTCCACGAGATATGGAAGACCCGAAGACCATATTGTATGTGGCCGCGGGGTGCGCCGACTTTCTGGATAGGAACAGATCGGACCATGGAACAATCGCGCCCGGAGTAAGGGCTCTGGCGAGCGAGAAAGCGGCCCAGGCGCGCACGCTCATCGAACATCCGGCCACAGATTGGTGGTTCGAGCCGCTGGACTTGAACCACCAAACCTGGCTCTCCGTACATGGAACCCTGAGCAAGTTCATCTATGGAACGCCGCCGAACACCAGTGAGTGGACCCGCCCACAGAACCCATCCGGTCCCTGGGAACGTTCAGCTCAGAAGCCTCTCGGCAACCAGTGTACCTCAACCCTTTACGGACCACGGCTGACGTCCGAGGTCATTTCCTATGATGAACGGGTTGGGGACTTCTACTGTGATTTCCCGCTTGCGTGGTGGGCGATGCGCTTCCCCCAGGATGTACGAGTGTTCGAGATTCACGGCCCGTCGGACTGGCACGAGTTGTGCGTTCGGTACCCGGCGAGATACAGAAGAGACGGACGCCTGGTTCCAAACTGGGGAGC